>URGY01000132.1 GCA_900547505.1 uncultured Collinsella sp. | reverse complement strand
TTCGTGCCCCGCCGTCCGGGAGGACGCCTCTTTATTGATGGGAGGCCTGATAGGTCGATGGTTCCGTGCCCGGATGCGTCCAAAGTGGGACGGGCTTTCCGGATGGGCAGGCTTTCGAAAAATGCGTCCCGGAATTTGCCTTTGGAATGGGACGTAGTTTCCCGTTGAGGTGCTTTGCGGAAAGTGCATCCCACTCTGGGCGGTCGAAGTGGGACACACTTTCCCAAAGGCGCTCCAACGGGAAATTGCGTCCCATTATTCGGTCAAGAAACGGGATGCATTTTCCCAATGAGAGCAAAACCGGAAAATGCATCCCACAATCAGCCCTCAAAGTGGGACGCCGTTTCCCAATGAGGCTCAAGCGGAAAATGCATCCCGGAATTTGCGCTCAAAGTGGGATGCGGTTTCCGGTTGAGGGTCTAAGGGGAAAATGCGTCCCAGAATCGACGCTTGAAATGGGATGCAGTTTCCCGATGAGGCACTCGACGGAAAATACATCCCAGAAATGGCCTTTGAGCTGGGATAAGATTTCCGCGGCATCTCGGATTCTCAAAAAATGAGACACGCCGTTGGCGAAAATGAGACACGTGATATCGGGCATCGGATGTATCATTTGCAAAAATGAGTCCACTCCACTCGAATAAAGCGAGGTCCCTCATGTACGTTCCACACCCCCGTATCCGTAGGCTGTCGAAAATCCCGCTTGTTGGGACGGCGGCGCTTGCTGCGTTGATCGCCACGAGCGTCGCCTGCTTCACGGCCACGCCCCAGGTTGCCCAGGCGGCAGACGCGCCCGCAATCACCGATATGACCGAGCAGGATTATCAAGCCCTTGGTCTGGGCACGAGCGAGGACATTCCGGCCGATACCGTTGGCCCCTATTCCACTGATACCCCCACGACGTTTGCCACGCGCAGCGAGGTCTATATGGCAGCTAACGGTAGCCATGGCAATCGCTACACTCTGCGCGACAAGCTCGAGAACGTCGAGCGCGGTGACATTGGCGGCGGCAGCAAACTCACCGATGGCTATGGAAGTGTGTGGGGCGCCGCAAAGTTCTGGCAAAACGTCAACAACTTCGATACGAACAGCGATCTCTACAAGCATAGCGACTACGGTGGCGGCACCTGGTCGTACCTAAGCAACAATGAGTCCTCAACAGTACTCGCCAACGACAACAACGGTTTCTCGGGCATTCACGCCACGAGTGTTGAGTTCTGCAGCGACGCCAGCACGGGCAAAAAGAGCCGCGTTGCCGAGCTCCGTGCCTACGGCGACAGTTCCTCCACGACGATTGACGGCAAGTCATACGCCGGAAAGGTTGAGCTGGTCCTCTACTCGTTTAGCAACGGGCGTACGCGCACTCTCGACACACACCTGCCGGTGACGGTCAACACTAATATGATGTACGAAGGCCGTTTTAAGTACCTGGATGCCGGTTACCTGCAAGAGCACGACGCCGTCTTTGATGTCGAGGCGGGCGATGTCGATGGCGACGGCGTCGACGAGCTTTTTGTCTACGCGGGCTGCTATGTCGACGAGAACGGCGTGCGCAAGGCTGTAGTCGACATGTATGACTTGGAGGGCGGCAACTGGAAGCAAAGCGTCGTCAAGATCGATGCCGGTAACGCCGCGGACTACACCTCGCACAACAAGGGCGGGAACGACTCCTGGACGCAGCTTCAGTCAGCTCCTGTCGTTTCGCTAGCGGCCGGCGACCTCGATCGCGATTTTTGCGATGACCTCGCCATCGTGGTCTCGGCACCCTACGGCAAGAAGAATATTGATAAGTCGACGCATTGCGAGCTGTTTTCGTGGGATGCATCCAAGGGTGCGCTCGTCCATGTCGATGCTCTGGGCGACGCGGGCGCAATCTCCCTCTCCGCGAACGGCAAGACCATGGTCGCTGCGAATGCGACGTTCGGCACGTTTGCCGCCTACGATGAAGAAGGAAAGAAGACGGGTGAAACCGTCACGGGCCTTATTTTTGCGGGCTATGACTGGCAACGCAGCGCTTTTGATTACGGCGCTTCTGACGGCAGCAAGGGGCTGTACGGCGCGCTGTACCGCTACGCGTATTTTGACTCGGAGTCTGGCGAGTTCAAGCTTTCCGATTGTAAGGAATACAGAGACGGGCTCCTCGCCTCCTATGGGCTGATGCATGTGCCCAACAGCGCATGGAAGGATAGCGCTCAGGATAAGCGCTATCCGTGCACCTTGGCGCCTATTGCCCTTGCCACTGCCAACCTTGACGGCCTGTCCGAGCAGCTGGCGGTTGACGAGGTGCTCGTGGGCGGCGATGTGTTCCGCGACTTTGCCTGCAACACGGCACAGAGCGGGGCTCAGGGCTTGGGGTCCATGGTCGGAACCATGAGCATGAGCGGTCAGCAATACAACAGCAGCAACAAGCATGACCACAAGGGTATAGAGCAGGTGTGGATCAGCGACGTCAAGGCGGGCGGCGTCTCGGGTTCGGACCGCTATAACGAGAGCTTTATCGCCGTGGTGGGCAAGCACCGCGACGAGGACCTGCGCAAGAACGATGACTACTATTGGATGACCGCCTCGCATTTTTCGCTCGACGAGAACGGAAAGGTGCGCCGCGGCGAGGAGCAGGTGATTAGCGAGAGCAACCGTCGCGGCACTACCTACGGCACATTTATCTCGCTCGCGCTGCCCGATGTCGACAACGACAGCGTCAAGATCACGTACAAGGACCGCTACAAGGTCTATACCAACCCGCGCGTGCTTGCCGTGCTGCAGGATGCGCCCTATGTTGAGGATCTGGAGCAGTCATACGGCTATCTGGTGTTGGGCGGCACGTCATACGGAGAGGAAAAGGGCACGGGGACATCCCAGGGCTATACCATTGGCGCCGAGTTGGGCGTTGCCGTCGAGGTGCAGACCGGTCCGCCCCTGGTCGCGATGAATGCTTCAGTCGATTTTGCCGCCGAGGGATGCTATGACTACCGGAGCGAGCGCACGGTCAGCGCAAGCGTAAGCTATGAGTCGCATGCCGGCGAGGGTGACAAGGCCGTGCTCTACACGATTCCGATGGTCTATTACGAGTATGAGATCGAAAATGAGGAAACTGGTGGCAAGGGCGTGATGGCGGCGCCCGTGTCGCTCGGCGCGCAGACCTCGGTCGTTAATGTCGAGGCCTATGACCGCATTGCCAAACAGCACAATATGACGCCGCTCAACTACTTTTTGACCAACCGGTCGGGAGAACCCGGAACCTATCAAACGACGCTCAACGGCGAGACTCCCGTTGGGGATTCCTTTGGCCTGGGCAAGCCTGGCGTAACGCGCGCCTACACGCACGATGGGTTTAACGGCGCCGCCGCGCAGTCGGGGGCGAGCATTGAGCAGACCATCGAAGTCGAGGAGGGCAAGGAGCAGGAGCTCGAGCTCGGCTTGACGCTGAACGGCAGCGTTGTCATGGGCGCGAAGCTCGCAAAGCACGAGTTGTTTGGCGGCCTGTGCTTTGGTGCCAACGCCGGCTTTACTACGGGTAACTCCTCGAGTGAATCGACCGAATACGGCGGCACCGTCGACAACCTGCCCGAGGCCGCGCAGGGCAAGTACGGTTTTGTGTGGCGTCTGGGCGTCAACGCGGTGGATGTCGACAAGTTCGAGGCAGACTCGGGCGACAAGCTCGGCACCAAGGACACCGACCAGTTCTGGATCGTGGGCTATGACGTTAAGGACGTCGAGATGCCCGACGCGCCGGCCGTGACGGGCTTTACGGCAAACGCCGTCGATTCGACCAGCGTTACGTTTAGCTGGGACGATGTACTCGCAAACAAGAGTGGCTTTAGCTACGGCGTGGGCATGCTGCAGAGCAATGCGGCGGATGCGGTCGTCAATAGCTGGAAGATTGCCGACAACACGCAGACCTCGCTCAAGTGGGATGGGCTGCAGCCCAATACGGAGTATCGATTCGCCATCGCCGCCGTTAAGAATGGATCCACGACCGAAACAGGTATTCGCTCGGCAATCATCACGGTCAAGACCATGCCCGATGGCATGACGATGACCGTGAGCGGACCTGCGGCGGATGCTGCGGAGGGGTCGGATCTTGGATACGACTCTTCGGTTGAGCGCGCGGCGGGAAGCCACCTGACGCTCTCGGCGATTGGCCATGTGAAGCAACTCGGTGCCGACGATAGCGAAACAGGGCTGGCACCGACCTATATGTGGTACCGCAAGGGCCGCGGCGAGACAGAGTTTAAGCTCGTGGGTGCCGATGGCAACCTCGCGGCTGGAACGGCCTCAAAGCTCGAGATTGACCTGACCGCAGACGATGACGGTGCGCAGTATTACTGCCACGTGGGATACAACGACGTGGGCCTCGACACCGGCACGACGCTCGTGAATATCGAGGCCGAGGAGACGGCGCCCACAACGGTGAACGCCACCCCGATCCGCACGCGCCGCCTGTTCTCACAGGCAAGTGCGGGCGCCAAGAAGTTCCTGGACCATACGCTGGTAAACACCGCCGGCCCAACCGATTCCGAAGGCTCAAAGGACCCCGAGACTCCTGAGACCCCGACGAACCCGGACAAGCCCAAGTCCGACAACGGAGCTAAGACCGACACCAAGGTCAAGACTACGACCACAGCGAAGAACCTCGCAAACACCGGCGACCAAACATTCGCCCTAGTCGCCACCGCAGCAGCAGCGGGAGCAACGCTCGTAGTGATAGCCCTCATCATGCTGATCAAGCGCCGCAAGACCCACTAGTAGCCAGTCGAACATATCGACAACCCAAAAACCCGGGTAGCCAAAAAACAGGCCACCCGGGTTTTCTGTTGAGTGGAGACTCCGCAAGCGGAAACTGCATCCCACAATTAGCGCCCGGAACGGGACACATTTTCCGTCAAGCCCTCATCCGGAAAATCCATCCCAGTTTGAGCGCCCAGACCGGGACGCACTTTCCCAAAGGGTCCTCAACGGGAAAATACATCCCGGAATCCAGCTGAATAGTGGGACACACTTTCCCAATCGGGTCCCAAGCGGAAACTGCATCCCATTCCAGACAAGAATTCCGGGACACACTTTCCGCAAACAAAGAAGGCCACATAACGTGGCCTTCAACTTATATATGTTCGGCGATACACCCAAGACAAGCCACGCCCCAACATCAGGGCGTCTGTCCAGGCGGAGGCATATAAG
>URGY01000131.1 GCA_900547505.1 uncultured Collinsella sp. | reverse complement strand
ACGTTAAGCTTTCCGAGGTCTGGGCCAAGGGCGGCGAGGGCGCGCTCGAGCTGGCCGATGAGGTCATGCGTCTGATTGAGCAGCCGAGCGAGCTCAAGTTTGCCTATGAGGACGGCGCTGATGTCGCTGATGCCCTCGAGGCCGTTGCCACCAAGGTCTACCGCGCCGATGGCGTTGACTTTACGCCGGCCGCCAAGCGCCAGCTCGCCGAGCTGCGCGAGAATGGCTTTGGCAACCTGCCGGTGTGCGTCGCCAAGACGCAGTACAGCTTTAGCGACAACGCCAAGGCCCTGGGCGCTCCCGAGAACTTCCGCATCACGGTGCGTGAGCTCAAGGTTTCCGCCGGTGCCCACTTTGTGGTCGCACTGACTGGCAGCGTTCTGACCATGCCGGGCCTGCCCAAGGTCCCCGCGGCCGAGAACATCGACGTCGACAACGACGGCAACATCACCGGCCTGTTCTAAGCCTGCTGTCCATAGCTGCTAGCCCGCCCCGCCGCGCCCACAAGGCACGGCGGGGCTTTTTGATCCTTAGGCCCGCGCATGTCTTGTAGATACCGACGGACTCTGCCCGTCATAGGCTTTTGCGCGGGTAGAATGCATGGATAACTTGAGGCTCACGCGCGACGGAAAGGAATCGTTGCATGGATCAGGACAAGACAACCGTGATGGGCGGCTACGGTTCCGCGCAGGCTGGCGATAGCGCCGATGCGACCCGCGTTGTTCCCAACCCCGGTTATACCGACCCCGCCGCGACGCAGCCTTCTACCGAGCCCACCCGGGTTATGGGCTATGGCGACACGGTGCAGGATCCTTACGCTGCATCTTCGCAAGGCCCTTATGGCAACGCAGCTCCGGATCCGTTTGATTACGCGCCGCAGGATTCTTATGCTGCCTCGACGCCGAATCCCTATGATGACCTGCCGCAGAATCCCATTCCGCAGCCTCAGCAGACGACGTATTTGCCTCGCACGGCTCAGCCTCGTTACGAGTCGCGCGAGCCGTATCGCGAGTACCCCAAGTCGATTCCGCAATATGGCGAGGACGAGGAGAAGAGGCCGTCGCGTTCGTCGAGCGTGATCAAGAAGATCCTCATCGTACTGGCGATCTTCTTTGCGCTGTCGGTTGTGTTTGCCATCGTGTCGGGCATGCTCAACAAGCGAGGAAGCTCAACGGCCGATACCGCTGCCGAGCAAACCGAGTCCGCCTCGTCTGGCACCGTCGATTTGAGCGATATCCCGGGGCAGTACTGGTCCAACGCCAAGAAGATCCTCAAGTCGCGCGGCGCCGATCTTTCGAATGCCGTGGTCCTGACTGATGATGGCTCAACGCCCGTCGTCGATGCCAACTGGGTCGTTACTTCTGCCTACTATAACGACAACGGCAACCTCGAAATTCAACTCACGCACAAGAACAGCTCGGGCAACTCGTCCGACGGCCAAAGCGGTACCGACAGCTCGAGCTCCAATACGCTGGAGGACTTGAGCAACAAGGCACAGGAGTTGGGAGACAAGGCGCAAGAGCTGGGCGACACGGCACAAAACCTGGGCGATACCGCGCAGAACTTGGGCGGCATGGCGATGGATGCCTGGAACGCCCTGCAAAACGGCATCTCGGGCGCGCAGGGAAACTAGCGGACGAGCGGAGCGGGGCTACAGCTGCTCTGCTGGACGGTCGGGCGAGCTAAAGCCCGAATCAAACGTGACGACGCATGAGACGTCGGGCCGGCGCTCGTGCACGATGCGCGTGACGAGCTCCAGTAGCTCCTCGTCGGATATGTCAAAGCCGTCGGGACGCACAAGGTCAAACGAAACGAACCCGTCGTGCTCGTGCAGGTCGTGGATGGAGAGCGCGGGATCGATCTGCATGACGCCGCGCTTGACCCAGCCGCGCAGGTCGTCGCCGGTTGTCGCGATGGGGTCGCAGTGCAGCGTGATATCGATGCCCATCTGGCGCTTGATGTCGTGCTCGATGGTGTCCAGAATCTCGTGGTGCTCAAATGCGTCGCCCTCGCCAGGCATCTCCACGTGGGCGCTGGCAAACTGACGACCGGGGCCGTAGTCGTGCACCATCAGGTCGTGTGTGCCCAAGACCTGTGGATAGGACATGATCTTGTCGCGGATTGCCTGGACGAGCTTGGGGTCGGGCGCTTGCCCCAGCAACGGGCTGATGGCGTCGCGCACTAGGCCCATGCCGCTGATGCAGATGAAGATGCCCACACCCAGGCCTGCCCAGCCATCGAGGTCAAAGCCGGTCGTCTGCGAAATAAGCGCCGCCACCAAGACCGAGCCCGAGGTGATGACGTCGTTTTTGGAGTCCTGTGCCGTGGCGATGAGCGTCTCCGAGTCGATGCGATCGCCCAGCGTGCGGTTGAACACTGCCATCCAGAGCTTAACGAGCATGGACAAGACGAGGGCGGCTAAGGAGAGCACCGAATATGCAGTGGGGGAAGGCTTGATGATCTTAGTGACCGACTCGAGGATCAGATTGATGCCGACGGCACAAACCAGGACGGCGACAAACAGACCAGCCAGGTACTCGTAGCGGCCGTGGCCGTAAGGGTGGCCCTCGTCTGCCGGGCGGCTGGCAAGGCGGAACCCGAGCAGGCTCACGATGTTGCTCGAGGCATCGGAGAGGTTGTTGAAAGCGTCGGCGATGAGGGAGACGGAACCGGCGAGCAGGCCCGCGATGCCCTTGGCCAGGCACAGGGTGATGTTGAGGCCAATGCAGATGAGGCTTGCGGCAAAACCCGCGTTGGTGCGGCAAGATGCATCGACCGGCTCGTCCTCGCTGCCGGGAACAAGCGTATGTACCAGCCGATTTACAAATAGCATAGCGGTCGTCCTCACAATCATGTTTAAGGGGATAGTGTAGCTCGCGCGGGGGCGCCGTGCACCGATGCTCAGAAAATGCAGCAATAGTCTGCCGGTGCTAACGAGCGAGCCTTCTCGTCTGCCCGGGCGGTCCATTTTGGGCCACATGGGTATGGGCATGTGCCTGTTTGCTCGACATACTTAATGTCGACAGCCCCTGTGCAAAGGAGGACATTTCCATGGAGGAGATGTTTGCCATTAAATGTCAAAACTGCGGCGGTCCTATGTACTCGCACCAGGCTAAGCGCAGTTTTGAGTGCGCCTATTGCGGTGCGATCATTCCGTGGCAGGCGGACGCCGGAGAGCCCAAGAGCGCTTTGGGCATTCGCCATACGCCGTTGACGGTGGTGGATGGACTGCTCAAGCTCACGCATGTGTCGCAACTCGAGCGCCCGGAGGACCCGGACTGGTATTTCTTCAATTCGCACTGGCGCAATCAGTCGGTCCTGGAACATCTGCTGTGGGAGGATCGCGGCACGGCGCAAGAGTTCCAAGAGGCCACGCATGTGAGCATTCCTTGCCCCTTCTGCGGAGCGTCCTTTGAGGGCGAGTCAACGCAGCGCGTGTTTGAGTGCCCGTCCTGCGGCAACAAGATCGGCGTTGCCGACCTGCTCAAGCCCGGTACCTTCAGCAAGCGCCTGACCATGGGCGTTGGTGCGGAGTATGTGCCCGAGCAGGGCATTCCCTGCGAAATCTCGCCGCAGCAGGCACGTGCCAACGCACTGCAGCTGGTGCGCCAGTACCCCGACGCCTTTGCCGGGCACGATGTGGAAGACGCGATTCAAAACGACATGATGCTCTTCTATTTCCCCATGGCGCTTGCCGATCTGCGCATGATGGCGAGCTTCCCGGGCAAGGGCCTGAGCAAGGAAACCCTGGTGTACTACGAGGTGCTCGACTGGGCATACCCGCGGGCAAACTATCTGGATGTTCGCCTTATGGGCATTTTGGAGCCGTGGGACTTTGCCAAGGTTGGGCCGTTTGACCCGGCCATGCAGGAAGGCAACTTCCGCGTCGTCTCCGTCGATGCGTCTACCAAGGACCAGGTGGTCATTGATAAGTTGGCGCTCGACGTTGCGGGCAACGACGCCGAGGCTGTACTGGGGCTCAATAAAAAGAGCATCCGAACCTGGGCGCGCAAGGCCCGCAAGCATAAGGATGGCCTGGTGATGGTGCCGGTCTACTTTGTCGATCGTCCGGCGACAGACGGCCGCGATGGCGAGCAGGTGCGCATTGCCGTAAACGGCCAGACGGGTCGTGCAGCCGCGGTGGTGTTTAGCGACAAGCGCGAAACGCATATCGTGGCACCGCTCAATCCCAACGTGATGCTGTCGAGCGAAAGCACCGTGCACGCCACGCCCATCGAGGTCAAATACGTTAAATCGCCCTTCCTATACCAGATTGTGCGCCGTGGAGGCGGCGAGCAGCCGCGACAGGTGGCGGCCGCAGCCGAGGGTTCCTACCGAGAGGAGAAGCCCAAACGCCGCGGTCTGCTGGGTGCGCTATTTGGGAAGTAGGGAAGCGCAGCCGGTTGGTGCTGCGATGCGATAGTTAGAGGAACGGGGCAGTCCGCAGAAGTGCGGACTGCCCCGTTTTTGTGTTGCGGGGAAGTACTGGGCACTTCATTAAAGGTCTTCGCACGGACTCGAATTTCAATGTCGCCTAGCGCCTTCGTGCAGGATTCCCGAAGTGACTAAAATGTGACCATAGAGGCAGTTTTAACTCTAACCATGGGGAGCGATGTGTATGGACAACAACACTTTGCTATTCCAGGGTAAGGGTTCGGGCAGGTTTAAAGACGTCAAGATCTACCCTAACCGCATTGAGGTACTCAAGAAGGGCACTTTCGGCGGCAAGCACACCGAGATTGTCTACCTTAAGGACATCACGGGGGTCAGCAGGATCAAGGGCCGCGACGTTTTTCTGCGCAACAGGCTGTTGACTGCCTGTGTCTTTAGCCTGAGCAGCCGCTCCCAGGCTCAGGAATTCGTCAACGTGCTGAACATAGTGATGTAGCCTATGGCGGCGTTCGGGCCAAGGTAAAAATCGGGGGCACAGAACGGTGTCCTGCGCCCCCGATTGAGTCGATGTGTTTAAAAGGCCGGCTTGCCTATTCGCTACCGTCCCCAGCGTTTTCGCGGTCGTTAACAAGCATTGCCGCGCCGGCGACCGTTGTCGCCACGGCGGCAGCGGCGAGCCCGGCGGCGATGCCAGAGCCGTCGCCCGTGCCGGCGAGCTTCTCGCCCGAGCCCTTGCTCTTGTCTGTCTCTTATACACATCTCCGAGCCCACGAGACTACGCTGCATCTCGT
>URGY01000130.1 GCA_900547505.1 uncultured Collinsella sp. | reverse complement strand
CTCCGCGGCGTCGGCGATAGCCTCGACCACGGTGGCAGGACCGCGACGGCAGTCGCCCGCAGCCCAGACGCCCTCAACGCCGGTGGAGGTGGCGGCAAGACGGCCGCGACGGTCGTGCTCGACGCCCGCGGCATCGTAAAGGCTGGCATCGATGCCCTCGCCCACGGCGCAGATCACCGTGGTGGCGGAAAGCTCGACGGTCTCGCCCGTGGCGACGGGACTGCGACGGCCGCTTGCATCCGGCTCGCCGAGCTCCATAACGTCGCAGGTCAGCACGGAGCCGTTGAGCGCCTTGGGCGCCAGCAGCTCGCAGAACTCAACGCCGTCGGCAAGAGCAAGATCGAGCTCTTCCTCGTCGGCGGGCATCTGCTTCTTGGTGCGGCGATACACCAGGCGCACGTTCTTCACGCCGGCCAGGCGCTTGGCCACGCGGGCCGCGTCCATGGCGGTGTTGCCGGCGCCAATGACCACGACGTCCTCGCCCAGTTCGAGTTTCTCGCCCTTCTTGGCGGCCTCGAGGAACTCCAGCACATCGAGCTCGGCACCCTCGCCCAAGCCCGCAGAGCCGGGCATCCAGGCACCGGTGGCCACGACCACGTCAGTAAAGCCTTGAGCCTTGAGTTCGTCGATGGAATCAACGCGAGCGTTGAGCTGCACCTTGGCGCCAAAGGCCAGGCAGAGCTCGGCATCGTGGGAGATATCGTCGCTGGCGATACGGAACTCGGGGATCACGTGACGGACCACGCCGCCGAGAGAGTCGCGGGCCTCGAAGATGGTGACGGGCACGCCGGCACGCGTCAGGAAGAACGCCGTCGCCAGGCCGGCCGGGCCGCCGCCGATAACGGCAACGTTGCGCTCGCCGTCGTTTGCGATGGCCTGGGCGCGCAGCTTGGGCAGCACGGCGGTCATGGCCTCGCGGGCGGCCTTGAGCTTGCTGGCGCGAATCTGGGCGCCCTCGGGCTCGTAGAACGCACGCTCGCAGGCACGGCCGCAGGGATGCGGACAGATGGTGCCGGTAATGAACGGCAGGGCGTTGCGCTCGATGATAATGTTGAGCGCGTCCTCGTAGCGACCCTCGTCAACAGCCGCCAGGTAGGCGGGAATATCCTGCTGGATGGGGCAGCTCGTGCGGCACGGCGTGGTAAAGCAGTCGGAAAGCGGGCTCTTACCGGCGACCTTGCGATCGGGCAGCGGGCGCAGCGGCTTCTTATAGAGCGGGTTGGTAAGCGAATCGACCTGGATCGCGGTCACGGCGTCGAGAGAGACACCCTCAAACGGCTTGCCGTCCAGATCGGTAAACTCGCCGGCCATCTGGCTAAAGCGCTCGTAGCCACCAGGCTTGAGCACGTCGGTCGCCAGGGTGACGGGCCAAATGCCGGCATCGTACAGGGCGCGGATGTTGTAGACCGTAGCACCGCCGGAGTAGCTGATGCGCAGCTTGCCATCGAACTGCTCGGTAATGCGGCGGGCGGCCTCGATGGTCAGCGAGAACAGCGAACGGCCCGACATGTACATCTCGGTGGAGGGCAGCTCGTTCCTCGTCACATCGACGGGGAAGGTGTTGGTGAGCTTGACGCCAAACTCCAAACCGCGCTCGGCGCACAGGGCAATCAGGCGCTCGAACATGGGCACGGCATCGGCCCACTGCAGGTCCTCGCGGAAGTGCGTGTCATCGAAGACGATGTAGTCAAAGCCCAGCTCGTTGAGGCGCTGGCGAGCAAACTCATAGCCCAGCAGCGTGGGGTTGCACTTGATGTAGGTGTTGAGACCCTTCTCGGTAATCAGATAGGTCGCGATGCGCTCGATCTCCGCCGGCGGGCAGCCATGCAGCGTGGACTCGGTAATGGAATTGGAGACGCGCGCCGGGATGGACTCGACAAACGCGGCATCGACATGCTCAAACTTGTCCAGGTTAGCGAGCGCCCACGTGCGGCACTCGTTCCAAACCTCGGAGCCGCTGGCGTCCTTCATGCCCTCAATGTACGCATCGACCTTGGGGCTCTTGATGCCCTCGAGGTCATAACCCACGGACATGTTGAAGACAAAACCATCCGGGCTGCCCAGGCCGTACTCGCGAGCGATCAGGTGGCAGGCAAACCATGCCTTCACGTACTCGGCAAAGGCCTGCGGAACCTCGAGCTCGGTCGACCACTCGCAGTTGTAGCACTCGTCCTGCGCCACAATGCAGGGCTTGTTGACGCACTTGGAGAGCTCCTCGCCGTCCATAACCTGAACGGTCTTGAGCTCAAAGAAGCGGGAACCGGCCACGTAGGATGCCACGATGTTCTGGGCAAGCTGCGTGTTGGGGCCGGCGGCCGGGCCAAACGGAGTCTCGATGCGCTCGTCAAAAATGGGAAGCGCGCCCTCCTGGTTGGTCGTGACCATCTTGCGCACGCCAAAGACGGCGCCCTGAGTCTTGTGCTCCTCGATGATCCAGTTCATCAGCTGCGAAAACGGGATCGGCCTCATGATGTCGCTCATAGTGAGCTCCTCTCTGTAACGCCCGGCGAGACCGCGCGGCGGGCGCAAATACGGTGTAGCGCTAGCACAGCGCCGGCGACCCCGCGGAGGCCGCCTATGCGAGCGCTGGATGCGGCGAAACATCCGACGCGCGCGAATCTACTTGTAAATTAGTAGGTGCGATCGTTGAGCGTGCTCCAGAGCTTCTTGGACTCGGCCATGGTCCACGCGTTGATCTTGTCCTCATCAATGCCAACGAACTCGCGATCCTTGTACAGGACGCGGCCGTTGATGATGGTGGTGCGGCAGTTTTTGCCCATCATGCCAAAGAGCATGTGGCCGTCGATATTCTCCTCGCTCAGCGGCGTAAAGGGCTTGTAGTCCATAACGATAACGTCGGCGGCAGCGCCGGCCTCGAGCACACCGAGCTTGCGATCGAAGTACTTGCTCGCCATCTTGGCGTTGTTCACGAACAGCATGGTCATGGCCTCACACCAGCCCACGTTGGGCATGGCGGCGTTGTGGCGCTGAATGATCAGGAAGACCTTAAGGCTCTCGAGCATATCGTGGGTGTAGGCGTCGGTGCCCATGCACACGGGAATGCCGCGGCGGAAGAACTCGAGCACGGGGGCGCAGCCCACGGCGTTGCCCATATTGGATTCGGGGTTGTTGACCAGCCAAGTGCCGGACTCCTTGACGATATCCATCTCGGCAGGCGTCACGTGGATGCAGTGGCCGAGCATGGTGTCGGGACCCAGCAGGTTGTGCTGGAGCAGGCGCTCAACGGGACTGATGCCGCCGCGGTTGAGGCGGGAATCCCACACGTCGTTCATGCCCTCGCACACATGGATGTGGAAGCCGGTCAGGCCGTTGTTGGCCTCGGCCATCTTATCCATGGTCTCGTCCGAAAGCGTAAAGGTGGCATGTCCGCCAAACATGGCGGCGATCATGTGGTTGTCGTTATCGAGACGCTCTTTGGCGGCCCACTGGGCAAATTCGGCGTTCTCGGCAATGGCCTGGTCGCATTTTTCCTGGCCGCGGCGATCGGAGACCTCGTAGCACAGGCACGAACGCATGCCAAGCTCCTGAGCTGCATCCTTAATGGTAAAGAGGCTTCCCGGGATCTCGCAGAAGCTCGCATGGTGATCGAAGATCGTGGTGACGCCATCACGGATGGAGTCCAAAATCGTGGCGTAGGCGCTGGCCTTGGTGCCGTCGAGCGTCAGGTTGTCGTCGATCTTCCACCACTGCTGCTCAAGATTCTCCAGGAAGTTGGTGGGGTTGCAGCCCATAATGGCAAGGCCGCGGGCCAGACCCGAGTAGATGTGGGTGTGGCAGTTGATAAGTCCGGGCATGATGAGGTTGCCCTGGGCGTCGACGTACTCGGCATCCGGGTACTTGGCCTTGAGCTCGCACTCGGGGCCCACTTCGACGATCGTATCTCCGTCAATGGCGACCGCACCGTTTGGAATAAACGGGGTCTGAGCGTTGCGGGTAAAGACGGAACCGTTAGCGACCAGAAGCATGGATGCTCCCTTCAACATCAGGGGCGGGGTTTGACACCTCTGACATGGCGGAGTGCGAAGCGCCGGCCTACACCGGAAACGGGCCCTCTCCCGTCAACGCTTCACCAAAGGGACAAGCCCTTTGAAGTGCGGCTTGGCGCCGCATGGCGTCGGCGGACGAGGCGATGCGTCCGCCGACGAATAGCACCGAATTGGTTACTTCTTGCTCTCGGGCAAGACCAGATCCACGGCAGCGTCCTTGGCGGCATCGATGTGCTGAGCCACGACCGGCGTCTGCGGAAGGATCAGGTTAAGGACAATGGCCATGATGGCGGTGGGGGTTACGGCATTGGAGCCGATGACGGTGGACACCCAGGCGGGCATACCCTCGCCGGCAAGGCAACCGCTGGCCATCCAGATACCCAGGCCAAAGACGACGGAGGTGCCGACGATAGTGGTAGTGCGCTGCGTGAGGCCCTCGCGGGTGAACATGCGCACGCCGTTCATGGTGATGGTGCCAAAGACGCCGACGGTCGCGCCGCCGATGACGGGCTGCGGGATAGCGGAAAGAACGGCAGAGAGCTGCGGGAACAGACCGGCGATGGCAAAGACGGCCGCGATGATCACAAAGACCCACTTGTTGACGACCTTGTTGGAGCAGATGATGCCCACGTTCTGGCCAAGGGCGCTGGTGGGAAGACCGCCCAGCAGGCCGCCGACCATAGAGGTGAGGCCCTGGGACACGATAGCACCGGAGAGCTCGCGCTCGGTGGGCATACGGTCGATGGAGCCCAGGCAGGCGGCGGAGACGTCACCGATAACCTGAATAGCAACCATGGGGAACACGACAGCGAGGGTAATGCAGACCTCGGGATCAAACTCGAGCGCGTAGGGCATGAGCTTGGGAAGGGCGAAGACCTGAGCGGTGGCGACGCTGGAGAAGTCGATCATGCCAAAGGGGATGGAGACGATCATGCCAACGATCATGCCAAAGAACACGGATCCCAGCTTGAGCGTGCCCTTGCCAAAGTTGGCGAGCGCAAAGACCACGGCGAAGGTGATAAGAGCGACGCACCAGGCCTGCGGGGTACCCC
The DNA here is from genome assembly GCA_900547505.1 of uncultured Collinsella sp. Classification (GTDB taxonomy): domain Bacteria; phylum Actinomycetota; class Coriobacteriia; order Coriobacteriales; family Coriobacteriaceae; genus Collinsella. The sequence goes on along the minus strand of URGY01000130.1, from coordinate 167 downwards.
ACAGCGGCGTACCCATACCGCCGGCCATATACTTGACGGCCGTGGGATACAGCGAAACGCCGATGGAGAAGATGACCGTACCGGTCACGACGGGCGGGAACAGCCACTTGATCTTGCCTGTCTCTTATACACATCTCCGAGCCCACGAGACTACGCTGCATCTCGTA
>URGY01000129.1 GCA_900547505.1 uncultured Collinsella sp. | reverse complement strand
TCTACACAAGGCTATTCGTCGGCAGCGTCAGATGTGTATAAGAGACAGTCGTTGTAGAGCGCGGCCTCGCGCATGATTTCCAGATCCTCGTCCAGGATCTCGATGGCGCCGCCCGAGACGGCAGCCAGGCGGTTGGCGCACTCGAGGGTGTCGGGCGCATAGTCGCCGCGGAAGGTGGCGTCGAGCAAGAACTGGTTCTGCAGCACGTGCTCGTTGTTGGCGGCTTTGATGTCGGCGGGGTCGTTCTCGTTGAGCGGGTACTTAAACTCCAGCGACTGGATGACGCCGATCTTGCCCTTAAAACCGCCGTTGTGGAAGGCAAGCACAGCCTTGGCGTGGGCGAGCATCATGTTGTGCTCGCACTGGAAGGCCTCGGCCAGATGCGCCTTGACGCCACCGGGGAAGGTGCCCTCGATGTAGGTGTTGGAGGCGTCGGCCCAGATCTCGTTAAAGGTGAACCAGTAGGTCACCTGGTCGGCGTACTCCTTAAAGCAGAAGGTGGCAAAGTTCACAAAGGCGTCGATGGTCTCGCGGTTGAGGAAGTCGCCCTTCTCAAAGAAGGGCAGCGGCGTATCGAAGTGATGCAGCGTGACAAACGGCTCAACGTGGTGCTTATGACACTCGGCGAAGAGATCGTGATAGAACTGCACGCCCTCGGGGTTGATTTCGCCGGTACCGGTGGGGAAGATGCGGCTCCAGGCGATGGAGAGGCGAATACCGTTGATGCCAAACTCCTCGCACAGCTCCAGATCGACGGGGTACTGGTTGTAGAAGTCGGAAGCGGGATCGGGGGAGAAGCGCCCCTGGGCCTCCAGGAAGTCGTCCCAGGCAACCTTGCCCTTACCGTGAGTGCGGGTCTCGCCCTCTACCTGGTAGGCAGCGGTGGCGCCGCCAAAGACAAAGCCCTCGGGAAACTGCGCAGGCGGGTTGGTGACGCTAGCAGGGTTAACGGACATGATGATCCAATCGTCTAAATCGAAGGGCCAGCCGGCTGTGGATGGTCGGCTGGCCCTAAGCGTTACTTACTTCGAAAGCTGTTCACTCACGAAGGCGAGAGACTTGTCGCCGTTCTGGGAGAGCTCGATGTACTGCTTGCCGCGGCAGGCGACGCACTTGTTGCCCACGCGCTCGCAGTCCTTCTGCAGGTCGGCCAAGTAGCTGGCAGCCTGCGGGGCCAGGACGACCAGGTCAAAGTCGGGGAGCATGTCGACGTGATTACCATATGCCTCGGCAGCGGTCTCAAGATTGATGCCGCGCTCCTTGGCGGCCTTGGCCAGCGCGTTGGCGAGCAGGCCCGAGGTTCCGCCACCCTGGCAGAGCACGAGTACGCGCTTGCCGTTGAGGTCGCTGGCGGTCGTTGCCTCGGTGGCGGCGGGAACGACGTCGGACTTCACGGCCTCGGCAGCAGCGCCGGCGGCAACGCTCTTGGCGTCAGCCTTGCCCTGGAAGGCATCGTTGAGCTTGGCGGCCTTCTCGGCGTTCTTGGCGGCGAGCTCCTCCTGGGAGATCTCGGCCTCCTCGGCGCACTTCTGGGCGTCATAGGCACGGAAGAACGGATAGTACAGAACGAAGTCGACGACCAGGATAAGGGCGAGCATCACAAAGGCGAGCGGCTGGAAGCCCAGGCCCATGATGGTGCCGATGGGGCCGGGGACGGTCCAAGGCAAGGTGTACATAAAGCCGTTCATGCCCAAGAAGTCGATAAAGATCTTGAGGATCCAGATGTTGGCGATCGGGGCAAAGACAAACGGGACAAAGAAGACGGGGTTGAGCACGATGGGCGCGGCGAACAGCAGCGGCTCGTTGACGGCAAAGCACACGGGAACGATAGCGGCCTTACCGACGGCGCGCATCTCCTGGGACTTGGCCAGGAAGCAGAACATAAAGACCAGGACGAGCGTGGCGCCGGTGCCGCCCATGCAGACGACGAAGTACTGGGCACCCTGGGTCAGGACAGCGGAAGCGTGCTGACCAGCCTGGAACGCAGCCAGGTTGTCGGTCATGTTGGCAACGAGAGCGGCGGCGATGGCGGGCTCGACGATCGAGGGGCCGTGGACGCCGACGAACCAGAACAGGCTCATGGCGCCGTAGATCACAGCGAGGCCGATGTAGCCATCGGCAGCGGTGAACAGGGGCTGGAACACCTGGATGACACCCTGGGCAAAGCAGAAGCCAAAAGCAGCGCGGAAGACGATGTCAAAAACCCAAAAGACGGTGATGCAGACGGAGAAGGGGATGATGTCCTTGAAGGTCTGCGAGATGTTGGGCGGAACCTGCTCGGGCATCTTGACGGTGATGTTGCGCTTAATGAAGAACTTGTAGATGATGCCAGTCACAAACGCAGCGATGAAAGCGGTCAGCAGGCCCTTGGAACCAAGGTAGGTGGTGTTGAAGCCGCTGGCGGCGTCCGTGGCGATGGTGTCGCTCGAAAGGAGCAAGAAGCCGATGATGGCCGCGCACATGCACGAGATGAAGTTGATCTGGTTGTTCTTGGGCAGATCGCGGTTCTGAGCGTCGGCGAAGTGCTTGGCCGTGGTGGCGGCGCAGGCGATGGCCAGGATGCCCATGGAGTAGTTGTAGCACTTCCACAGGGCGTTGTTGATGTCATCGGGCCAGTAGAAACCCCAGATGTTGGGGACCGAGGCTACCAGGCAGAAGATGGACGAGAAGATGATGATGGGGATGACGGAGATAAAGCCGTCGCGGATCGCCTTGAGGTACTTGTTGCGGGCGATCGCGTTGAAAAAGGGCTGGCCCTTTTCGATGATGGCGATGAGTTGCTCCATGCAATGCTCCTAAGAGTCGGTGGGTTAGCAACGATGGTAGCTTTTGACGTTCGGTTGCCAAAATGTTGACGTTGCCATTTTGTGACACAAAAAAAGACGCGAACCGGTGGTTCCTGTGCCTGCGAACCGTCGATTTCTTACGCGTAAACGTTTGAGCCGCCCGGTGGCTCTGTGTTTGCACAATGGCAACGTTAACATTAGGGCGACAAAAGCCGTTCGGGGAAGCAAAAATGTCGGTGAACGGTAGGTTTTGGGTGGTGAGCGTATGGTGGGGGAGGCGTTAGATATACTTGAAGACGTTTCATTTGACTGCGTAGGGTGCCACCAATGGCATCGTTGACATAGAAAGATCGACCTATGGCCGCTGTTAAAAAATCGGTATCCGTCAAAGACGTGGCGCGCCTCGCGGGCGTCTCGGAGCAGACGGTCTCGCGCACCGTGCACGATTCGCCCAGTGTGCGCCCCGAGACCAAGGAACGCGTGCGTGCCGCCATGCGCGAGCTGGGGTATCGCCCCAATTTTGCCGGTCGATCGCTGCGCCGTGGCAAGTTTAAGACCGTCGGCGTCGCCATGTTCAACATTACCGGTACCGGCAACCTCGACCGTATGGAGGGCTTTGCCGCCGCGGCCGACAAACATGGCTATGCCATCACCCTCACTAAAGTAGATGGACATCCGTATACCCTCGAGAGCGCATCGTCGCGCATGAGCGCGCTGCCGGTAGACGGCATGGTCGTGATCATGAATCGCATGCCGGCGGACTTTGGCACCTTCGAGCCGCTGCCCGGCATGCAGACGGTGCTCGTTACGATGCTGGAGCACCCGCTCTGTTCAACGGTCGATAACGACCAGTTCGATTGCTCGCGCCAGGTGGTCGAGTACTTGCTGGGGCGGGGGCACAAAACCGTGCACTTTATCTCGTGTCCCGAGCGCTCGCTTTCGGGCATGCGGCGCGAGGAAGGCTGGCGCGAGACATTGCGTGCGCATGGCATTGAGCCACCGCAGCTCGTGCGCGGCGACTGGACGGCGCAGAGTGGATATGCTGCCGGCCAGGTGCTTGCGGATGATCCGACCTGCACGGCCATTTATGCCTCCAACGATGCCATGGCATATGGCTGCATCCGTGGGCTCGAGTCGCGCGGGAAGTGCGTGCCCCAGGACGTGAGCGTGGTGGGTGTTGATGACAGTCTGGGCGACATCGTGCCCGATTGTCGCCTGACTACGGTGCGCTTTGACAACAAGCGCGTCGGCATGTGGGCGGTCGACAAGATTGCCGGCGCCGAGGGCGTTGAACCCGGTGTGGAGCACATGCTGTTTCCGGGCGTGCTCGTCGAGGGCGATACGGTGCGCGATTGGCGCTAGGGCGCGGGTCTGTTTGGGTTTCCGCTAATTGTGTTCGATATTGTTCAGATTGGTTTAAAAACCGTTCACGGACGAAAAGTGACCGTTCATAGCTCGAAATTACGTTTTGCGCTGTTCTTTTTTGTTTGAATGTTATTGTTTCTGTCATACACAACGCAGCGCGTATGCCCGGACGCGATGCTCTCCATTGGTTCATATGTGAAAGGAACGCAATATGGCAACCAAAGAAGAAATCTCGATGGTTGGATTCGAGATTGTCGCATACGCAGGTGACGCCCAGACCGATCTGCTTGCAGCGCTCGATGCTGCTCGCGAGGGTGATTTTGAGAAGGCCGAGCAGCTGCACAAGGATGCCAGCGATGCGCTCATCGGTGCCCACGACACGCAGACCAAGCTGCTTTCGCAGGAGGCCGGCGGTGGCGAGATGGAGATGACCTTCATTATGGCTCACGCTCAGGACACGCTCATGACCACTATGATCCTGGAGAAGCAGGCCCGCTTTACCATCGATGCCTACAAGCGCATCGCCGAGCTCGAGGCCAAGCTCGCCTAACGAGTCCTCACAACCAAGCCCCCTTCCAAAAGCCCTGCCGCCACCCGCAGCAGGGCTTTTTCTGTCCTCCTCCAAGTTGCGGTGAAATAAGGACTGAATAGGGGCCGGCGGGCGCAAAACAATCCCTATTCCACCGCAACTCATCCCGAGATAGTCATTGGGTGTTCCTATAGTTTTGTCAACCGTCGGGGCTACTCCCGGTAGGGCACCCGGTCGCGCATCACGGCGTATATCGCCCTGAGCCGCTTCCTCGCGACGGCCTTGAGCGCCCGCCCGTGCCCCATGCCCCGCGCCCTGCAGGCCCGGTAGTACTCGCCGTAGCGCCCCGAGGACCTCACCAGGCTGTTGCACGAGAAGATCAGCAGGGACTTGAGCCTCGCGTCGCCGCGCCTGGACGCCCTGACCGACCTCACCGACGTGCCGGAGCTCCTCACCCTCGGGGCTATGCCGCAGTACGAGGCCAGGTGGTCGTGGTCCGGGAACCTCCCGATGTCGACCGACACCGCGACTGTCTCTTATACACATCTCCGAGCCCACGAGACTACGCTGCATCTCGT
>URGY01000128.1 GCA_900547505.1 uncultured Collinsella sp. | reverse complement strand
GCATACGAGATGCAGCGTAGTCTCGTGGGCGCGGAGATGTGTATAAGAGACAGACCGCGCAGACCGTCGGCAGGACCACCGACTGCGTATCGGCGCGACCGAGCATCTTGATGGCAAAAGTCGAACCCGCGGGGAACGAGACCGTGAGCTTGGAGCCGTCGTCGGCCGTGGCGCGGGCGTTGAGCAAAAGCCCTGCGTAGGAGGCCTGACGAGCCTTGACGCGCTCGACGACCTCGGCCCATTTGCGCTGGAGCTCGCCGGCGTCCTCAACCGCGGGGGTCTCGGCAGCACCGGCGGCGGCAACCTGGGCGGCGTTGTTGGGCTTGGACACCGACACGGTCGATGCAGCAGGCGCGGAAGCCGGAGCCGCAACGGGCTGAGGTGCAGGCGTTACAGGTCTGGGCGCCGGCGCAGGAGCCGCGGACTTGGTCGCAGGCTGGGCAGCCGGAACAGCAGCGCCGCAGTCCCAAGGCATACCGCCCTGGCGCGCGGACGTAGCAGCGGGGGCAGCGGATGCCGCCGGAGCGGCAGCACGAGCGCCCGAAATGAGCGTCGGCTGTTGGGCAGCAGCGGGTACGGATGCTGCAGGCGCGGCGGCCTGAGCAGCAGCCACGCTCGCCGGCACCGCGGCATTGGCAACCATGGCCTCCAGGCGTGCCACGCGCTCGGCCAATGCCTCAATCGTTAAGTCAGCCTCGGGACGTGCCAGGCGCGTGCAGGCGATCTCGAGCACCAGGCGCACGTCGCTCGCGCCCCTCATCTCCAACGCGGCATCGTCGAGCACCGTCAGTACACGGGCCAGGCGGTCGGCAGGATGCTCGCCAAAGGCAGCAGCCTCGGCAGCAAGCGCCTCGGCCTGCTCGGAGCCGCCCTCAAACAGCTCGGCACGGGCACCGGCAACGCAGGCAACGTACACGTCACGCACATGCGCCACCAGGTCGCGCGTCAGCTCCAGCAGGTCGTTTCCTTCCTCGACCTGCGCACGGATCAGTCCATAGAGCTCGGCAACATCGCGACCGGCAATGGCGCGGGCAAACTCGCCCAGGATCTGGTCCGAAACCTCGCCCAAAAGCGAGCGGGCGTCGTCCGCATGCACAGAACCGTTGCCAAAAACGCTCAGCTGCTCCAGCGTGGACAACGCGTCGCGCATGCCGCCCTTGGCATGGCGCGCCACGATGGCCAGCGCCTCGTCGTCGTAATCGAAGCCCTCCTGCTCGCACACGTAAGACAGGCGATGCTCGATATCCTCGTTGCCGATGCGGTGGAAATCGAAGCGCTGGCAGCGCGAGAGGATGGTCTCCAGAATTTTTTGCGGATCGGTGGTGCACAGCACAAATATCACGTGCGCCGGCGGCTCCTCAAGCGTCTTGAGCAGCGCGTTGAACGCCGCCGTCGTGAGCATGTGAACCTCGTCGATGATATAGATCTTGTACTTGCCGCGCACCGGGGCAAAGTTGACGGAGTTGATGATCTCCTCGCGCACGTTGTCCACGCCGGTACGGCTTGCGGCATCGAGCTCGTAGACATCCGGGTGGTTGCCCTCGGCGATGAGCTCGCACTCCTCGCAAGTACCGTCGGGCATGCAGCCGCTTGCACCCTCGGCGCGCGCCGCCTCGGCATTGCGGCACAGTAACGCCTTGGCCAGAATGCGCGCCATGGTGGTCTTGCCCGTGCCGCGCGGTCCGCAGAACAGGTAGGCGTGGGACAGGCGCCCCTCGGTGATGGCGTGCTCGAGCGTCGAGACGATATGCTGCTGGCCCACCACGGAGTCGAAGGTGAGCGGGCGATACTTTCGGTACAACGATTCCATGGGTGCTCCCCCGGGTATACTGAGTCTTGTTGCCGCGACGGCCATGCGGTCGCACGGCATACTGCATTCATAATAACCCGTACGGCGAGCCCGCCGCGATAGGAGTCCAAAGAGCATGGCAGACGCAGAGAGCAACCTCGTTCCCTCCGAAGCAGCCGACCAGGTCGAGGTCGCGCTCGAGGAGCAGGCCGCAGCCGACGACGGCATCCTGTACCTCAACGAGTACCAGTACGAAAACGACCTCGTCACCGACTTCGCCCGCCTGGTCGCCTCGCCCAGGCGCCGTGGCTCGCTGTATGTCGCCGCCGCGATTGCCGCGCTCATCGGCATCGGCATGTTGGTGGCCGGCGGCAACTGGATCAAGTTTGGCGTCGTCCTGATCGTATTCGGCGCCTTTTTAGCCTGGTGGAGCAAAAACCTGCACCACACCCTCGCCCGCGACTTTATCGACGCCGTCGAGGCCGACGAGTCCATGGGTGGCCGCTATCGCCGCGTCGCCGCCAACGAGGACGGCCTGATGGTTTGGGGCAAGAGCGGCAAGTCGCAGTTCTTCCCGTTTGAAAAGCTCGACCACGTGCTCGACGGCGAGCGCATCTTTGTGGCCATGTTCGCCGACCAGGGCGTGACGATCCCTAAGGACACCTTTGTCCGCGGCGATGCCGAGCAGTTCGGTCCCTTCCTCAAGGCGCGCATCAACAAAAAACTCCGCATCGAGACCAAGAAGAAGAAAATGAAGGCCGAGAAGGCCGCTGCCGAAGCCAAACAGGGCGACAAGCCCCAGGAGACCAAGGGCAAGCAGCGCAAGCAGAAGAAGAACAAGAAGAAGCGCTAAGGCCAAGCCAGACAGGCAGCCTCGCATCCCGCTATCCTCCCCATGCACCCGAGCGTGCTACACTAGCAGCATCTATGCCACCGCGAATGGCTCGGCTCCGCGCCCGCCGCTCGCAAACGAACTTTAAACGCACGAGGGTTGGCCATGCCGCTTTTCTCGCAACATACCGCCCGGTTCTCGCCGGACGTTCCCTTGGAGGGCACCAGCTCTCGCGAGCTGCTCAAGCGGTACCAGCCGCTCGAGACACTTGCGACCGGCGGTTTTGGCTCCATCGAGATCTGCCGCGACACGCACCTGCGCCGCCGCGTCGCCATTAAGCGTATCCCCCTTATCAACGGTGCCGGCATGCCCGCCAGCGACATCATGGATGTCCTGCGCGAGGCGCACACCGCCGCCATGCTTCAACATCCCAATATCGTGCAGGTCATCGACTTTACGCACGACACAGCCTATGCCTACCTAGTCATGGAGTATGTCGATGGCATGTCGCTGGCCGAGTTTTTGCACCGCGTGGACGGCCACTCACTTACCTTTGACGAGGCCGCGGCTATTGCCGATGCCCTGGGCCAGGCGCTCACCTTCGCCCATAGTAATGGCGTACTCCACCTGGACATTAAGCCCGCCAACGTGCTCATCGACCACTCGGGCAATGTAAAGCTCACCGACTTTGGCATGGCGCGACTGTCGTCCGCCGGTGGCTTTGGCGGTTCGCGCGGCGGCACCATCGGCTACATGCCGCCCGAGCAGCTCGATATCGAGACCGGCACGGTCGACGAACGCGCCGATGTCTTTGCCCTTGCCTGTGTGATCTACGAGGGCCTGTGTGGCAGCGCTCCCTTTATGGCGGCCACGCCCGCCGACTCGCTCGGCCGCATCATCGGCGGCGCCACCTATCCCAGCGAGCTGATACCACACTTTCCCCCGGGAGCCGAGGTCGCGCTCATGAGCGCGCTCTCCCCCATGCCGCAGGACCGCCCCAACAGCATCGAGGCATTTTGCGACCAGCTCCTTGCCGGTCTGGGCAGCGTACGCGAAGGCCGTCGCAGCCTGGAGCAAATGGTTGGCAAGCTTTCGGATGACGAGAGGGAGCTCGACGATATCGAGCCGTCGCACTACGAGGACGACGCCATCGAGGTCAACCCCGCGCTCGGCTGGGCGGGCACGCGCTGGAGCCATGCGCGCGACTACACCATGCGCGCTATCTCGGCGCTAACGTGCGGCACCTTTAGCTTTTTGCTGATGCAAACGGCCGGGGTCGCGGCGCTTCCCGGCCTGGTCATTGCGGCCATCGCGATCGGAGCGGCGGCTGGCCTGGCCCCCCAGATTGGCTCGGCCATCTCGGCTGTGGGCTTTTTGGTGCTCATGGCCAACGCCACCATGCAGGCGCAGGGCATCCTGTCGATGTTGCCGGTCGCGGTGATCTTTGCCGCTGCCATGTCCGGTTGGTGGATCGCTTGGGGTCGCACCGAGGCTGCCGCGAGCGCCGCGCTCACCTGTGCGCTCGCGCTTGGCTGTCTGACCGGCAATACCTTCCTGGCAGCTGGGGTCGCCGCCGGCGTCGCGTCATTTTGGCTCGGCCCGGCAAGCGCCGCCGCGGCAACGGGCATGGGCGCGCTTTTTGCCCGTCTGGCCACGGTCGCGCTTTCAGCCGGAGGCGTGCTGGGGCTCGGTAACGTTGCCGCAGCGCTGGGAGACCCGCTCCTTTGGGCTGCCTTTGTGCTGGTCGCGGCAACTGCCGCGGCGTCATCTGCGCTGCTCAATGTCCATGCCAAGCGTGCCAATCAGGGCTCAAACCTTGCCGCAATCGCCGCCATCGCTTTCACCGGCATCGGCTGCGCAGCGGCGTCCTGTCTTGCACACCATATGGAAATTGCCAGCCTTGCAGCCGCGGTCATCGCCAAGGCGGCGGTTGCGGGAATCCTATCCTCTATAATCGTTGGGATATGCCTATATTTGCTCGGATACCAAAGAACCTATACGGAGAGTGATCTTTCGTGAACTTCCTGAACATCTTCGAGGACCACGTGGCCGGCATCTTCGGTGCCACCCGTGCCCCGTTCTCCTTTAAGAAGCTTGCCAAGCAGGCCGCTCGCGACATGGAGGATCAGACTCTGGTGATTAACGGCGTCAACACGGCGCCGGCACTCTATACCATCCTTATCGCCGCCGACGACGATCCCATGCTCGCCCCGTTCTACCCCGAGCTTTCGCGCGAGGTCCGCGAGTTCGTGAAGGCGCAGGCCGAAAAGCGCCGCTATGTCTTTGTCGGCGAGCCCCTCGTGCGCTTTATGATCGATCCGCAGCTGCGCGCCGGCAAGTTCTCGGTCTTTGCCGAGAACGTCGATGCCCCCACGCTCGGCCGCCTGTACGAAGAAGAGCGCGCCTATCAGAACGGCCTGGGCCAGAACAACTCCGCGGCAAGCCGTGCCGCCAGCGCCCCGCGCGCCGGCCAGCAGCAGTTTGCTGCCCCGCAGCAGCAGCGCCCCGCCGCCATGCCCCAGCAGCAGCCGACGCCTCGCGCCGCCGCTCCCGACCCGCTTGCCGTGGCAGACCCCTTCGCGCCTAGCGTCCCCGACCCCGCCGCCGCACCCATCCCGGTGCCGCAGCTGTCTCTTATACACATCTGACGCTGCCGAC
>URGY01000127.1 GCA_900547505.1 uncultured Collinsella sp. | reverse complement strand
CGCGGCTGATCCGGTTGCACCGGGCCGCGCGGCAAGGAGATATATTGCCAGACCGGAGGGGCGCCGCGGGCGGGAATCTGGGCGTACACATTTCCTACACATATTATAACTTAGCTTACGTTTGCCAGCCGTTCTCTACCGCTCACCGAGGGCCTCTTTATAGTGAAGCGTTATATGGCTAAAGCTGATAGGCTCCCCTAGCCAAAGCACAGCCGGCATCGAGCAATTCATCGCGCTCTTCCACCGAGAACCCCTCGGCGTATACGCGAACCACCGGTTCGGTCCCGCTGGGGCGGATCAGCAGCCAGGTGTCATCCTCGAATGCCAAACGCAAACCATCCATATGGCTTACAGCCTGTGGCGCCTTGCCGCAAATCGATTTAGGATTCATGCCAGGGAGCAGCGTTCGCAGCGATTCGGCGTCTTCGGCCTCAAGGCGCAAATCGCGACGCCCATAGCTCGTCTTACCAAAACTGGCCTCGAGCTGATCGACCAAAACGCCCAAGGGCGCGCCCGTCTTTGCCATAAGCTCACACAGAATCAGACAAGCAAGGATTCCATCACGCTCGGGCATATGCGCGGCGATGCCGATACCGCCGGCCTCCTCGCCTCCCATGAGGACGCCGCCCTTCTTCATCTCTGCAGCTATATATTTGAAACCGACCGGCTTAACGGTCACACGACAGCCAAGTGCCTCAGCAATGCGGCGCACGAGCGTCGAGCACGAGAGATTGACGACGACACGCCCCTCCAAATTGCGGAATTGAACGAGGTCACCCAAAACAAGCGCCATGATTTGGTGCGGATGAATATATCTACCGCGTTCGTCGACCGCGCCGATACGGTCGGCATCGCCGTCGGTCACCAGGCCCGCGCACGCCCCGTCCTCGACAACCGCACGCTCGCAGGCATCCACCCACGGCTCAACAGGGTCGGGGCAAATGTCCTCTTGATCGGACGACTCTCCGGCATGAATCTCGTGCACCTCGACGCCTAGCTCCCGCAGCAGGTCGGCAAGATATCCCTGGGCCGCGCCGCCCATGGGGTCAACTACCACACGCAGGTGAGCGGCTCGAATGGCCTCGGCATCGACAAACGATGCCACCGCCTGCATATAGTCAGGAATAATATCCGCGGTGCGATAGCGTTCCTCGATCCCCATCGGCTCGGGGGCCATGGTCTCTTCGAGCTCTTCGATGACATCCTGATTGGCCGTCGAGCCATCTCCCATGCGCAACTTAAGGCACAGATACCCCTGCGGATGATGGGACCCCGTCACCATGAGCGCACCGCAGGCCTCGCCGTCATACGCCGCCGCCCACGTGAGGGCGGGGGTCGGGACAGGCCGAGATGCGAGCACTGCGTCCAATCCGTGAGCCGCAAGCACGCCTGCCGCAAGCTCAGCGAACTCGCGCGCCTGCGGCCGGGTGTCGAACCCTATATATACTGTTTTGCCGGGATTGGTCTTTTGCCACAACTCGCCGACGGCATCGGCAATGCGGGCAACGTTGTCGGCGGTAAAGTCGTCGTCGACGCGGGCGCGCCAACCGTCAGTTCCAAAATGAATTATCGCGCACACGCGCAGACACCTCACAGTGTTTGGATCATGGTACGCATGAGGTATACCCTCAGCGCTCGCCCAGCAACCTGCCAAAACCGGCATTCACCATTTGGGCAAATGCTACCGACGATGTGCAAGCAATAAAAAAACCGCCCCGTATGGAGCGGTTTTGACCTTTATGTATCGAGCGCCTCGGCCATCGCCGCCGTGGTAATCGCCGTGGTTCCACAGCAACTGCCCACCATTGCGGCACCGGCATGCCTCCATTCGATGCAAGCGCGCGCGAAGGCTTCGGGGTTCTCGCGCCACACAGGGCCATCCTGAGTTTGAACCGGATCGCCCACGTTGGGGCGTACCGTGACGGGCGTAGTCGCCGATGCAACCATCCTGGGCACTGCCACGTTCGCGGCCGCAAGTGAACAGCAGTTAACGCCAACCGAGTTTGCACCGTGCTTTTCGGCGTACAAAACGGCAGCCTCGATGTTGAGGCCATCGCCCAGCAGGTCGCCTTTATCGTCAACGACAAAACTCACCAAAACAGGCATGCCGTCAGCGGCATCCTGGGCGCCGGCAAGCATGGGCTGCAAATTACGGATAGACGTCACCGTCTCGATCAGCAGACCGTCAACACCAGCATTGAGCAGGGCGTATGCCTGCTCTCGCGAAATACCTCGGATTTCTCGATACTCGGCAGAGTCTTCGGCAAACCACTCAATGCCGATCGAGCCCATCGAGCCCAGCAGCAGCTGAGGGTGCGCCTGACGCGCATCGTCGACGGCACCGCGATTGACCTCAGCCACGGACGGCGTAATCTGATCTTGCTTGAGGGCATAGCTTGATGCCTGAAAGGTATTGGTAATGAGCACCTGCGCACCGGCGGCGATATACAGGCGATGGATACGAGAAACAGTCTGCGGCTCGGCAAGGTTCCAAAACGCCGGTGGGATGTCAGCAGCGTCATATTCACTCATCAGCACGCTGCCCATGGGGCCCTGCGTCAACAGGGTCTCGCTCGACATGCGGCGCATAAGTTCCTCGCCACCGGGGCGGTTGTAATAACTCGTATCCATATATGTGTTTCGCTATTCCTCGACGCTGATTCCCTGTTTTTCGAGATAGGCGAGCCAGCGGCTCATCGTGTCCTCGGAAAGCGCATGTTCCATCATGCACGCCTCAGAATCGGCCCGCTCAAAATCGACGCCGAGCTCCTGGACCAAAAACGTGCGAATAAGGCGATGACGGTACCAAATAGCCGTGCCGACCTCGCGACCACGGTCGGTCAGGATGACCTTGCCGTAATGCGATTGCTCGACAAGCTCGGACGCCTTAAGCGCCGAAACTGCCTTATTGACCGATGCCTTGGAGACACCAAGACGCTGCGCGATGTCGACCGATCGCACGCCATTGGTCTCCCCTTCTTCGCTTTCGATGCGAACCATGCACTCCAAGTAGTCTTCGTTCGCCACCGTTAGGTGCAGCTCGCGCGAGCTATTTGTCGTATCCATGACCTTCCGTCCCTTCTGCGTTCAAAGGCTGATTCTACCCCATCCAAGTGTCGCGGTATGCCGTGGCATACCGTGCTAGAGTTCTTGTTGCACACGACGACCAAGATTGGAGCGGTCTTTATGGAAAACAACGCCACGAACCCCGACGTCCTTGAGCGCTTTTTGCGCTACGTCAAAATCAACACGCAATCCGAGGATGCAAACTGCGACCAGGTGCCTTCGAGCGCCGTTCAGTTTGACCTTGCCAACATCCTGGCCGAGGAGCTGCGCGAGCTTGGCGCGGTCGATGCCCATGTGACCGAGCATGCCTACGTCTGCGCACATATTCCTGCGAGCGCAGGCGCGGAGGACAAGCCCGCCCTGGGCCTGATCGCACACCTCGACACCACCGAAGTTGCGCCGGGCGCCGGCGTGAAACCGCACATTGTGCACTACGAAGGCGGCGACCTGGTCTGTGGCACCGTTGACGACAAGCCCGTGGCCATGAGCACCGCCAAGCTTCCCGCCCTGAACGACCTCGTGGGTGAGGACTTAGTCTGCAGTGACGGCACCACACTGCTGGGCGCCGACGACAAAGCCGGCGTCGCCGAGATCATGGCGCTTGTCGCGCGTATCGCTCAGGACCCCTCGCTGCCCCACCCCGCACTCGGCATTTGTTTTTGCCCGGACGAGGAGATCGGTCACGGCGCCGAACTGTTGAACATCGAGGCCTTTGGCTGCAAGTACGCCTACACGGTCGACGGCGGTCCCGTTGGCGAGCTGGAGTGGGAGTGCTTTAACGCCGCCGAGGCAACCGTTCGCTTTGAGGGCCAGTCCATCCATCCCGGTGACGCCAAGGGCCGCATGGTCAACGCGGGCAATCTGTTCTGCGACTTTAACGCGCTGCTCCCTTATGCGCAGCGGCCGGAATACACCGAGGGCTATGAGGGCTTCTATCATCTTGAGGGCGTGTCTGCAACCGTCGACCACGCTACGGCGCGCTATATCGTCCGTGATCACGATGCCGCCAAGTTCCAGCAGAAGCTCGAGCTGATGGATGCCGCCGCAGCACTGCTCAACCAGCGCCTGGGCGAGGAACGCGTGACAGTTGAGATCAAGCAGCAGTACCGCAACATGGCCGAGATCGTGCGTGACTACCCCGAGCTTATCGATGTCGCCAAGGAAGCCTACCTTGCCTGCGGCATTGAGCCCCAGGTGCTGCCGATTCGCGGTGGTACCGACGGTGCGCAGCTGTCGTTCCGCGGCCTGCCCTGCCCCAACCTTTCCACGGGCGGCTACTGCTACCACGGCGTTAACGAGTTTGTCCCGGTCAGCTCGCTCGTCAAGATGACCGACGTCCTCCAGGAACTCGTCGCCCGCTTCGCGTAAGGAACTCGAATAATCTAGGTAAGCAAAATCGCCCCGTCCTCAACCGAGAACGGGGCGATTTTTGGTGCAAGGGGAGTAGTCGGCATCGCTGGTTGAATCAACGTCAGCGAGCGACGTCCAGAGCGAACAATTTGTCATTCAAAAGGCAGGGCATTGACCTTCTGGTCATGCCCTGCCTTTTGAATGACAAATTGTCGCTCTGGGCGGCGCGCAGCGTCGAGTCGTTACGCGGGCTGGTAAGCCCGCGTAACTCTAATAGTTGGCTTCGTAGCCGTTGCCGTCGCCGGTGGGCTCTTCGTAGTAGTCCGAATCGCTCGAATCGCTTGTGTCATCGGAATCGTCAGAACTGACCGATGAGGTTGCGGTGCCGTTAGCGTAATCGTCGGACGTGTTGTTGTTCAGGTCGCCGATTGTAGAGCTGGAGCCATCGGACTGGCCCATGGTATTGGGGCCCTTGGGATCCTTACCAGCGTCGACGCGCTCCATCATTTCCTTAAGCTCGTCCTCGTAGACAAAGACGTAGCTCACGCCATCAATCATGGTGCTGTCATCGGCATACGAAGGCAAGTTGGCCGAATAGATGCCGTCAACATCCATGCCGCGCATGGCATTGACCGTAGAGACGATGTCCTGAACGCTCATATCGGTCACGAGCATGTTGGACAGCGAATTGACGAGGTCGAAGACCTTGGTGGCATCGAAGTTGTTGAGAATCTGGTTGGCGAGGGCGCCAAGCACCTGACGCTGGTGGCGCATGCGCGTGTAGTCGCCATCGGCATAGATGTAGCGGCAGCGGGCCTGTCTCTTATACACATCTGACGCTGCCGACGAATAGCCTTGTGTAGAT
>URGY01000126.1 GCA_900547505.1 uncultured Collinsella sp. | reverse complement strand
TACACAAGGCTATTCGTCGGCAGCGTCAGATGTGTATAAGAGACAGATCATGGACCTCACGAGCGACGCCGTCCCGCACGACGCCGAGGCACACTACTGCGGCCTGCCCGACATCTACCGCGGCGAGGATGTGCCGTTGTCGAATATCCACCATATCACCTGGGACGACATCGCCGGCAAAAAGCCGTTCCGCGAGAACAAGGAACTGCAGAAGCAGCTGCTCAAGCTTATGAAGAAGTACCCGTACATGGCGCACAACGCCGCCTTTGAGGACAGCTGGTTCAAGATCCACCTGGACGGCTACGCCGAGGCACGCCGCGCCGGTAAGATCATCGTCATCGATTCACGCCAGATCTGCCGCAGCCTGGACGCCGACGTGCGCTCGCTCCCCCGCGAGTCCGCGCCCGCCGCGCTCGAGAACTGGGCGCGCCGCCGCGGCACCCTCGCCGCCGATGCCAACGAGCAGCATCTGGGCCTGGACGACACCGACCTCATGCTTCGCACCGTCCAAGCCGAGTTCAACCTCAAGAACCTGTTTGCCAAGTAGAAACGCCTGCGACAAACTCCGGCGTAGATCACGGGCGGTCTCGCAGCGGGAAACCCCGCAGCGGGGCCGCCCTACGTTCCGCAGATAGATCTGCCATCACAAATTCTGAACCCTCATTTTGAACGATTTCGGCCAATTCCCGACACGTAATTCGTTGTCGGATGGTGATGCATCACTATCAAATGTGCGGCAATTGAGTATTTATATGCTATAGCTAAGCTGCGAAAACTTTTATTTAGGGCATACCAACTCATAATTGCGTCAAGCTTTTTGACAGCATTTGGTTAGACCTCTAAAACGACTTTTCCACTCAGCGCCGTCAACACGGCATTAGCTGACACGATATATATCATGAGTATCGTATTGTCACATACCACTGCAAAAGCGGTCTACCAGGCCGCGCATTCGGTGTCTGCGAAAGGCATCGAGTCCTGTAGTCCTGCCGCGATTTACGGATCATGTCCCACCGGAACGCTCCTTGACGCAGCCGCAGAATGGCTCACCAAAAATGATGTTTCCCTCGACGCAAATGATTCCCTCGAGGTGATGGTGTTTGATCGCAGGAATGCGCGCTATGCAATGAACTGTCAATGCCACGTATCTTCAAAACGATTCTCAAACACACGCTTTATAGAGCTCAAAGATGGCATCTTCGTTGTTGGCGTTGAGCTTTGCGCACTTCAGGCCGCCACCTATCTTTCTTTTCGCGAACTAGTGGAGTACTACTTTGAACTGTGCAGCGCTTACTCCCTTGGAACCGACTCTTCCACCTCCTATACCGAGCGTTTCGCGCTCACCTCGACCGAGAGATTAAAACAGTTCTTTAATTCCATTACCAGATGCGACGGTCTGGCTCTTGCCCGAAAGGCGATCCAATGTGTGCGCGACGGATGCCGGTCTCCTATGGAAACGGCCTTTGTCATGATGCTAACGCTGCCCAAAAGCGAAGGAGGGCTTGGTATTAAGGGAGTTGAGACCGATTACGAGGTGCAGGTCACCGCTGCAGCGAAGAATCTCACGAGACGCAAAAAGTTCTTTATGGATGCGTATCTAAAGAAATCTCGCACAGACATTGAATACAACGGTTTTTATCATGACGCGGAAGAAGACCGCGCCATCGATGAGGAACGCAAGAATGCGCTTGCGTCCATGGGATACGGAATCATCACCGTCAGTCGTTATTCCTTTATGCATGCCAGCGCTTTCGTTAGGGTCATGGAGGCGATCCAACGAAAAGAGGGCATACGCCCCTCGCGTCTGCCAAAAGACTTTCAAATCATGCAAGAAGACCTGAGACAGTTTGTACTCAGAAGGTTTATTGAGGAGAAGAAACGAATCCAGGAGGAGCTTCGCCAGGATTCCGAAGAGCGCCAACGAATCGACCTCGAAAAAGCAATGCTCGAAGGCATCACATTGGACGATCCGACGATTAACGAGGCTCCGGCAATCGATGACATGCAGACTGTCGAACCCGACAGCCCATCACTCAACCAAACAAGCAGCCTCGCGCCCGAGGGCAGGATCTTCGGGGCCGGGAGCTAGACCGGCTAACAAGGTGGGCACCTTAGCGACGTGCAAAATTGCGAGTATTCAGCAGAGCCGGGTGTCTATCACCCTCGAGTGGATCCAAATGTGAAGCGAAATCACTCTTGCGTGAGAGCGTTAGGCAACATTTGAGGAAGAACTCATCGGATTAACACCCTAAGATAACTCTTTAGCTGCATTATTTGGCCTGCGATAAATTAACGGACCCCCCATCGTTGCAGAATACTCCAATTTTTGCACGGCTCAAGGGCACCCACCCCGGCATCGGCTATCAAAACCGCTCAGTCCGGGATCTCGTCCACTATTCCCCATCATTTTGTGCAACGAATTACCTGAACGTCATTGACATATGAACATACACTCATATAATCGGAAGCAAGTTATATGAGCGCATGTTCATATGAAAGGATATTGCAATGAGCATTCGCGTTGATGAAACGAAACCCGACATCGAGGCCACCGAACCCGCGATCCCCACCACCTGCTCGCCCGAGGACCTTCCCGACGAGGAACTTCTCTACGACCTCGCCGACCTGTTCAAGGTCTTCAGCGACACCACGCGTATCAAGATCCTTTACGCCCTCATGGGCCGCGAGCTCTGCGTGGCAGACATCGCCGAAGCGACCGAAACCTCGCAGTCGGCAGTATCGCACCAGCTGCGCACACTCAAGCAGTCGCACCTGGTTAAATTCCGGCGCGACGGGCGCAATATCCTCTACTCGCTCGCCGACGACCACGTCTACACCATGCTCAACCAGGGCATGAGCCACATCTGCGAATAGCAGCCAACCACGGTACCAGCGCGGCCTGCACCCAAGCCGCAAATACAGGGAAAGGAACCCACCATGAAAAAGCAGTTTAAGCTCGATGAGATCGACTGCGCCAACTGTGCGCGCGAGCTTCAAGACGAGCTGGCCAAGCTCGAGGGCGTCAAATCCGTGTCCGTCAACTTTATGACCCAGAAGTTGACGCTCGAGGCCGATGACGCCGAGTTCGACGAGGTCCTCGACCGCGTTGTGGAGTTCACCGCCGACGCTGAGCCGGACTGCGAGATCATTCTCTAGCCAAGGTTTACGCCAACCCGCAAGGCCGCGCTTGCCGCGGCCTTTGCTCGCGAAATTATATGAGCGAGTGTTCATACATTCAAATGGGAGGATACGAGTCATGGCCACCGCCGACCCCAAAAAGAAAAAGAAGAAGCGCAAGAAAAAAGAATCACTCGAGCATAAGCGCAACCGCATCCTGGTAGCGCTGGGCATTTTTGCCGTGGTGTACGCCCTCGATGAGCTCGGCACCCTCACTGCCGCATTCGGCACCCCGGGCGACATCTACGCCAGCTTTGTGCTGTTCCTCGTGCCGTTTTTGATTGCCGGCTACGACGTACTGCAAAAGGCATTCAATAACATCCGCCGCGGCAAGGCCTTCGACGAGAGCTTCCTCATGGCCGTCGCGACCATCGGCGCGTTTGCCATGGTGCTCTTCCCCGATACCGACCCGCACATGGCCGAAGGCGCCGCCGTCATGCTGTTCTACCAGGTCGGCGAGCTGTTTCAGGCGTACGCCGTGGGCAAGAGCCGCAAGTCGATCAGTGCCATGATGGACATCGCGCCCGACTACGCTAACGTCGAGCAGCCCGACGGCACACTCGAGCAGGTCTTCCCCGATGACATCGCCGTCGGCACCGTGATCGTGGTCAAGCCCGGTGAGCGCGTGCCTATCGACGGCGTCATCGTCGAGGGCGAGACACAGCTCGATACCGCCGCCCTTACCGGAGAGTCGGTCCCCCGCCCGGCCAAAACCGGAGACGATATCATCAGCGGCTGCATCAACATGACGGGGCTCATCCACGTGCGCCCCGCCAAGCCCTTTGGCGAGTCCACCGTCGCACGCGTCCTGGAGCTCGTGGAGAATGCCAGCGAAAAGAAGGCACGCACCGAGAACTTCATCACGCGCTTTGCCCGCATCTACACGCCCGCCGTCACCGGCGCGGCCGCGGTGCTCGCGCTCGGCGGTGGCCTGGTCACCGGTGCCTGGTCCGACTGGATTCTGCGCGGCCTGACCTTCTTGGTCGTCAGCTGCCCGTGCGCGTTGGTGATCAGCGTGCCGCTTAGTTTCTTTGGCGGCATCGGCGGCGCATCCAAGCTGGGCGTTCTCATCAAGGGTTCTAACTACCTCGAGACGCTCGCCGACGTGGACACCGTCGTCTTTGACAAGACGGGCACCCTCACCAACGGCACGTTCTCGGTGGTCGCGGTACACCCCGAGGCCGGCTATACCGAGCAGTCGTTGCTCGAAGTCGCAGCCCTTGCTGAGTCGTTCTCCGATCACCCCATCGCGCAGTCCGTACGTGTCGCCTACCAGGGCGAGGTCGACCCCAAGCGCGTAAGCGACTCCACCAACGACGCGGGCCATGGCGTGACGGCAACCATCGACGGCAAGCACGTCGTCGTTGGCAACGCAAAGATGCTCGCCGCGGCCGGAGTCGAAGCGCCCGATTGCGAGGTCGTCGGAACGATTCTGCATGTGCTCGTTGACGGCGTGTACGCCGGCCACATCGTGATTGCAGACACCGTCAAGGCCGATGCTGAGCAAACGATTCGCGACCTGCACGCCGCCGGCGTCAAGCGCACCGTCATGCTCACGGGCGACCGCGAGGAGGTTGCGGCGTCTGTGGCCAAGCAACTCAGTCTCGACGAGTTCCACGCGCAGCTGCTGCCGGGCGATAAGGTCGAGCGTGTTGAAGCGCTGCTTGCAGCCGAAAGCGGCAAGGGCAAGCTCGCCTTTGTCGGCGACGGCATCAACGATGCGCCCGTGCTCACCCGTGCCGATGTGGGCATCGCCATGGGCGCCATGGGCTCGGACGCCGCAATTGAGGCGGCGGACGTCGTGCTGATGGATGACAAGCCGTCCAACATCCCCCGCGCGATCCGCGTGGCGCGCAAGACCATGACGATTGTTTGGCAGAACATCGTCTTTGCACTGGGGGTTAAGCTGCTGATTCTGGTTCTTGCGGCACTGGGCATCGCCAACATGTGGCTCGCCGTCTTTGGCGACGTGGGCGTGGCGATCATCGCCATCCTGAACGCCATGCGCGCGATGGGTGTCAAGAACCTGTAGCGTTCGTGGGCTGTCCGGCCGGGACCGGGCTTGGTTTTGAAAACGTCCTCGCGCATGAGGCCCGTCTTTCCTGCTCCTGCGGAGCAA
>URGY01000125.1 GCA_900547505.1 uncultured Collinsella sp. | reverse complement strand
CGAGATGCAGCGTAGTCTCGTGGGCTCGGAGATGTGTATAAGAGACAGCGTCCGTTCCAACCGAAAGCTAATGCAAAACGCCATCGGCGCTCACGACATAGGCAATCGATCCATCGACCAGCACCGTCGTGCGCACGCGCTCGGCAATCTTGAGCGACGCAACGGTCTTTCCAGTTTCGGGGTCGACCGTGCTCACCGTACCGGAATCATCTGCGATGACGCCATAATTGCCCGAGAACGCCAAGCCGGCCCAGTAATAGCCCTTGCTGTTCTCGTTCTTATGCTGCCACATAACCTTGCCATCAGAGATGCGCACGCAGAGCAGGTAGCCGTCGCTCGAGTCGGACCAGCTGGCCGATGCCGTCCCAAAGTAGGCAAAGCCGTCACGAACCGTAATGGACGCAAGAGACTGCTGAGCACCATCGGGGCCAGCAGGCAACTCATCGGTTACCCAAACCGTCGCCAGAGCATCAACCGTCAGCGCCTGCAGGCGACCGCTCGAAAGCGGCACGAGCATCACGCCGCCAGTGTATACCATACGCGAGGTCGAATCGATCTTTGCCGCCAAAGGCGATTCGGCAACGGTCTCACCCGTGTCGACATCTTTCTTGAGCAGCTTGGAACCAACGGCCACGTAGAGGTAGTCACCGACCAGCAACGGGTCGGAAATACCCTTGCTCCATTCGTTCGAGCCTTTGAGCTCGCTCACCCATTTTGCCTCAGCGTCTTTCGTGGGCACAGGAGCGTCGGTTACTTTGTCGGCGCTCGTATAACCAGGCCAATCGCTATCCCAGTTAGGACGTGAGGCACCCGGGTCAACAACAACACTGTCGACGCCGGGCACAGTATCGCCGGGAGCAAAAGCCCAAACGATTTTGTCGCCAGACTTGAGCACATAATCGCTATCGAGCTGAGACCCAGGAACGCCGTTGACAAAGAACGACCATGCACCCGACAGCTCGATGCCATCAAGCGGAGATACGAGACTATAGACGCCCCAATAGCCAAATTGGTCGTACATTTTTGACTTTATGCCAAGGGCATCGAAGTAAGCAGCAGAGGCATCCTTAATCGACGTGCCCTTAGCAAACACCTGGGTCGAAGGGCTCGTCCAACGCTGAGCTATCTCGGCCTTTTTGCCAATAATCTCCATCGTGACGGAAACCTGCTCGGGCGCGGGGTCGCCGTACTTCGAGTAGCACCAGACGACGGAGTCGCCGTCCTTGAGCGTGTAGCCGCCCGCGCCGGCCTCGGAGGCGCTGCCGTTGACGAACAGCTGCCAGTACGCGCCGGTCGCCGAGTCGTAGCCGAGCTTGCGGTCCCTATCGAAGGGCGACGTGATCGTGTTGAGCGCCCAGCCCCAGGTGCCGTTGGGGTCGTAGTCGGCCTTGAGGCCGGCCTGCTTGAAGAGCTGCTCGGAGAGGTCGGCCGCGGTCGAGCCCTCCTTCAGCGTGATCCGCTGGGCGGCGGCCCAGGTCTGCTGGGCGCCCTTGGCATCGGTGCCGACGACGGAGCACGTGGCGGAGACATCCTGGCTCTCGGCCTTGGCAGGCTGAGCCTTGGCCTCTCCAGCGGCAGAGACAACGGCGGCGTCCTGCTTCGAGGTATCGGACGTCGATGCAGCCGACGCCTCATTGCCGGCAGCGCTATCGTCCTCAGTCTTGTCGGTAGGGCCCGAAGCTGTCGCGGCGGCATCTTGCTCGGCAGTGCCCCCATTCGCCACCTCGCCGCTCGCATTGAGGTCGGCAGCAGGGCTTGCCGCGGACTCACCAGAGCCGTTCTCGGCAGGCGGTGCCGTCTGAGCCACAGCCTCGGCAATGCCCTCGGCGCCCTCGGCCCACAGCTGAGCCGGCGTGGTGCCAAAGGCCATCGCGAAGGCCAGGAATGCCACCAGGCCGCGCTTGGCTACGCCGCGCGCAATTGCGCCACGGCGATGCGAGACGCGCTGGCGCTCGTCCACAAACATATCCATTTGTCTCCTACTGTCTGTACTTGGAGCGTTGCCTTGAGGCTGCCCCACGTCATCGCGTATGTTGCGCTCGAGTTCCCCCATCGGGGTCCTCCTTCCCTCCAGAGCCCTATGCACACCGGCGGCAAAAGCCGCAGCCGCATGCAAGATGGGAGGCGATCCGACTTAACCTTAACGGCTCAGGCGCGCCGTCCGATCTGCGACGCGAATATCCCGAGTCAAGAGGAATTACGGTTACTGGTACAGCCGGGGACTTGCACCCCGATTCTCCCAAACGCGCAGGAAAACCGCGCGTTCGTGCGTCTCCGCACCACCATCTAGGCCATCGATTATTACCGTCAAAATGGTATCACGCAAAAGGGCCCCGCACACAGGCGAAGCCCAAGGTAAAAGCTATTGTTTGCGATAGGAAAATGCGGTGACGGTCGCAGCCTCTAGCGCTTGCCGCCGTGGCTGTTGAGCCAGATATTGCGGCCCAGCATAAGCGCCAGCACCAGCGCGCTCACGTAGCCCATAAAGCCAATGACCGGGATACCAAACACAACCGGCTCGATGCGTGCGTAGTACACCACCGACGAACCGATAAACAGGCCGGCGATAACGATAGCCATCGACATGCGGTCGATAATTCCGCCCAGCTGTCGCAGCGCCTTATCGCTGCTCATGATCTGCGTGTTCACCTTAAGCTGGCCGCGCGTGAGCATGCGCGAAGCCAAGCCCAGATACTCGGCCGCCTCGAGCGAGCCTTTTGCCGCGCGATAGCTGCTCGCGGCAAGATCGCGTCCCATATCGCGCACACGCGCATAGGTGCTTTTCTCGTTTTTAATGTGCGTTTGGATGATCTGGATCATGTTGACGTTGGGCATGTACTCGGTCAGCAAACCCTCGAGCGTCACCATGCCGCGCGCGAACATCGTCACCACGCTCGGCAGCTCAACATCGTTTTTGCGCGCCAGGTTTAGCAGCGAGGTCAAAAACTCGCCGATATCCAGATCCTTCAGGTCGAGGCCCGCAAAGTCAGCCACGATAAAGTCAAGATCGGACAAAAAGGCCGAATGATCGAGCTCGGCAGAATCGCCGCGCGTCACGGCAAAGCGCATGAGCGAGTCCTTGAGCTTGGGCACGTCACCCTCGGCCACGGCGAAAATCATGTCCTTGACAATACCGCGGTCGTGGCTCGACATGCGCCCGACCATGCCCAAGTCGATAAAGTAAACGATGCCGTCCTTGAGAATAATGTTTCCCGCATGCGGGTCGGCATGGAAAAAGCCGTCATCGAGCACCTGCGTCGAGTAATCCTCGACGATTGCGGCACCGATCTTTTCCAAGTCATAGCCCTCGGCCACCAAGCGTTCAGGATCGGCGATCGAAATGCCGTCGACGTAGTCCATAACCACCACGTGTTCGGTGCACAGGTCCAGATAGGATTTAGGACACGTCACGCCATGAACGCTCTTATGGAACTCGTAGAAGTCGTTGAGGTTTTTGGCCTCGGCCAAAAAGTTGGTCTCCTCGCGAAACGAGGTCCACAGCTCCTCGACTACGCCGTGCAGGTCAACGAATTGATCGGTGTTGACGAACTTGGAAACGATACGCACCACCGAGCGGATGATATCGATGTCCTGTGCCATAACCTGCTGTGCACCGGGGCGCTGCACCTTGACGGCCACGTCCTCGCCCGTCACCAGACGAGCGCGGTGCACCTGCGCGAGCGATGCGCTACCGAGCGGATTGGGGTCGATCGCATCGAACATCTCCCCCAGGCGCAGGCCGTATTCTTCTTCCAGACAACTGAGTACGACCTCGTACGGCACCGGCTCCACGTCGGAGCGCAGACGACGCAGCTCGTCGCAAAAGCGTTGCGGCAGAATCTCGGACCGGTTGGCCAGAATCTGCCCCATCTTAACGAACATGGGGCCGAGTTCCTCGAGCAGGCGGCGCAAACGAACCGGCGTGAGGTTGTCCCACACGCGGTACTTTTTGACCAGGCGAACAATCTGCCCGATGCGCTCGCGGCGACCCGCCGGCGTGAGCTGGTATTCCTCGTCCGGCGCCATCGCGTCGGGCTCCTCGGGGACCATATCGACAGCGCGCGGCTTCTTGCGAGCGCCCGAGACGGCGGCGTCGACCTCATCGACAACCGCCGCCTCGTCACCCAAGGGATCTAGATTGTTGTAATCGGTGGTGGAATCTGCCATCTGCGCTGCTACTCGGCCTCTTCGGTATCCTTCGCATCGTCGGGCTCAACAGACTCGACGGGCACCGAGGTCACGTTGTCCTCGACCGAATCGACGATGTCGCGCACATGAGCCAGGAAGGCCGTGCGCTCGGGGGCGGTCATGACGCGGACGCGGGCAAGGATGAGCTCGTCAAGCACGCGCTGGGCCGCGGTCTCGCCCTGCATACCCAGACGCTCGGTCAGGTCGGAGATGGTGCCACCGGCCTGCTCGAACATGTCGGACACACTGCGGGCGATATCGGGGGCGCCTGCGTCCTTGCGCACCTGCTCGCCCTTGGTATTAAGGTCGTCGAGGACCTTCTTGCTACCCTCGACGGCAACAGCGGCGGCGCCGAAGCCCACGTTGATGGCGCCGTTAACAAGCTGATCGAGTTTCATAACCATGGTTGTCTCCAATCACAAACAACTGCATTGGCGTTCTTGTACCCAAGATTGAGCGAAAGCGACAAAGCGTTTTAGCGCTATTCAACCGATAGGGAATCCCTACCTCACGTTATCGTTCATTGCGAAGGAGTTCTTCATGGCGCAGCTCGTGGTGTAGAGCACCTTGCCCAGTAGAGCATCGGTCTCCACGCGAACACGCTCGGCAAAGGCCTCATTGGCGCGTGCAAGCTCGGCAGGTACCTCGGCCTCGGGCAGAGCGGCTACGGCAGCATCGACGTCATGGATCTGCTTGTGGCCCATGCCACCGACCTTCTCCTGATAATCCTCGACCGCGCGACCGCACTCATGGAAACGGACGTCGGCCAGGGCGCCGATCAGGCGGTTGGCCCAGTAGAAGTTTTCGGACGTTACGCGAGCCTGCGTGTCGGCATAGTACTCGGGCATGGTCTCGACGTTGGCGTACAGCGGAACCAGCGCGTTAAACGAGTTGGAGCCAAACGCCATCCACTGCACGGCGCGGTAGGCCGGCTGCGCATAGGGGCGCAGCTGCAACACGGCAAGCTGGCTGTTGCGATTGATGCCGATGGGGCGATAGGCGCCACGCGTAGCGGGCGTGCCCTTGCTGCCGTAGCAGTCGTACTCCGTGCCCTGGTAGTGGCTCGAAAGCACGTACTTGATGTCCTCGATGGTCACCTTGCGCTCGGGCACGCGGCTCCAGGGGATGTCGTCGCTCTCGGGCGTGTAGTCGGCCTCGGGACCATCCCACACGTCGCTGGGGCTGTCTCTTATACACATCTCCGAGCCCACGAGACTACGCTGCATCTC
>URGY01000124.1 GCA_900547505.1 uncultured Collinsella sp. | reverse complement strand
AAGGCTATTCGTCGGCAGCGTCAGATGTGTATAAGAGACAGGGCGAAACATCAGACAGCCATGAACAGCCGAGTCGGCATTGATGTCCTCGATGGCCGTCAACAGCTCGTCTTGCGAAACACCGGCAGGAAGCAACACGCGACGCGCCTCGATGCCAACCTTTTCGCAGCGTTTAAGGGCGCCGCGCTCGTAGGATAGGTCGTCCTCGCGTTCACCCACACGCACGATAGCAAGCGTCGGAACAACACCGCGTTCGCGCAGCGCAGCGCAGCGGGCAGCGAGCTCCTCAGTCAAAGCGCGGGCGACGGGAGCACCCTTCAGTAGCTCAGCCATGGCTATCCCCTCTTTCTTGCAGCGTCGGCGGCACGGCGCGCCAGCGCATCGGCGCGCGGCAGCCATGTGTCGAGCAACTCATCACACGCCGTCTCGAGCTCCTCGGCGCGCGCCCGATCCTTCATGGACGTGGTATTGGCAAAGAGCGTCAGACTCGCGCCCTGCATGGCGGCACGGCAGAACACGGCGCCACAGGCCACATCGGACAGCAGCTGGCGCGATCCCTTGTCAGCCATATCCTCGAGCAACGCCAGCGCACGACCGCACGCATCCATGATGCGATACGGCGGTATGGCGGCAACATGCAGCGCATCTTGAATCGCAGCCGTTCGAGCAGGGTCCTCACGCGAAACACCATACGCCGCCGACACCTGCCCGTAGGCACGAACGTCCTCGGCGACCAAGTCGACAAGTTCCTGAGCCAACTCGTCTGCCTGGGCAAACGCGCGCGTCAAGTCGTCCGCACGATCGGCAAGCGCGGGGTTCGTCGCGCCATAGCGAGCAACCATCCCGCACAGCGAGGCGCCCAGTGCGCCCACAAACGCACTGGCGCTGCCGCCGCCGGGAACGGGCTCGCGCGCAGCCAGCGCCTCGGCAAAACCACGACAGGTTTTATCCATCATCTCTTGGCTCATACGCATGCACCTTCAAGTCATATACATCGGTCGGACGGCGACTGCCTGCCGACTGTATCGATCACATAATGGTGCTAAGTCTAGCCCATAAGCACACGGGCGTCAGCGTACCTGGCCATCGCTGATTTCTATGGCACGCGATAGGCGGCGGCAACGCAAGCATGGGACACATGGCCCACCTTTCGAGACTCTCTGGCAGCACAAACCGGGGCATATCTATAAATAAGGAGCCCGTTGGGGCACGGCTGCGCAACGACCACAAACCACGAAAGGATGCATTAACGTACTCATACAACCCACGCACAAAGACATCCGCCGCAAACGGAAACAACGCCCCAACAACATGCGGCGCCATGATGTCACTAACAGACAAGGAGGACGCCACCATGATGAAAAAGACCCTATCGATCCTTTCCCTTTGCATCGCCCTCTTTGCCGCGCTCGCCCTTGTGGGCTGCGGCGGGAGCGCATCGGGCGGCGGCAGCGCCCCCAAGAGCGAGAGCAAGGAAAAGGCCCCCGTCGCCAAGAAGACCGACTACATCTGGTTTAAGGTCGAGATGCCCGAGGGCGTCGGCGTAAGCGACTCTGCCGGCAAGAATGCCGACAGGGTCCAGCTCACCTTCCCCGAAGACGAGAACGCCTTGGCCGATCGCTTTATCCCCGTTTGGAAAAAAGCGCTGACGGCCGAGGAATCCCACGCCGACCAGGCGGAAAAGAAGGGGGATACGTTCCAGTGGAAGGATGGCGGGTCCGTCGAGTATAACGGCAGGACGTGGCTCGTCGGAACATACGAGGACAACAGCGGCATCTCAACCATGCTTTTTACCGATGTTGAGCCGGGAAGCGTCTACGTCCTCATCTCGAACTTCGACCAGCACAAGAAAGAAGCCGAGGCACTCCTCAACTCCATCGAGTTCCCCGATGACATGGAAGAGGCAGTTTCCGAGGCACGTGAAGTCGAGATTTCGAGCATCGAGATCAAGTAACGGGACACCCGCACGCGCCTACGCGCACCCGCGCACATGCGCACCCGCGCACATGCGCCCCATTAAAACAACGGGCGCCCAACCCGGGGAGAGCCGGCAGCACCGGCCCTCCCCTCTTTTGCGCCCGAACATATTGCCACTTAACGGCGCAAATCCGGCCCCCAGAATGGGACACATGGCCCACCCGAATGAGCTGCTCACGCGTACAGTAAAGACAGGTAATCCATGGGCGGTTACAGATCGAGGAGGACACGACCATGAAAAAGAAGGCCTTTGCGATTCTCACCCTCTGCATCAGTCTCTTTGCCGCGGTTGCCCTGGTGGGCTGCGGTGGCAGCGGCGGCGCTACCGGCAGTAGCGGTGGCGGCGGAGCAGAAAAGCCAGCCGTGGATATGAGGACCGACTTCATTTGGTTTAAAGTCGAGGTTCCCGAGGGCGTCGAGATCACCGACGTTGCCGGCGACACGGCCGATAGGACCCAGTTTAAGTTCACCGAGAGCGAGCACGCCAGCGATCGCTTCATCCCCGTCTTCGACTCTGACAAGAACGCCGATGAGCTGTTCGACTACGAGGCAAAGTGGAAGGCCAGCTTTGAGTGGACCGAGAATGACCCCGTCAAGTACAACGGCAAAACTTGGCGCAACGCTTCCTATACACACTCGGGCGGCGTGACGACTGAGTACTTCACCGAAGCCGGCGGCGGCAGCGTCTACGTGAGCATCGACAACGTCGAAGAGCACAAGGACGCCGTCGAGACCATGATGAAGTCCCTGGAATTTGCCGATGATATCGCCAAGGCCAAGACCGAGGCTATGGATGTCAAGCTCGACGATATCGAGATTAAGCGCTAAGCGACTGGCGAGCGCAACGGGAAACACGAGCGCAGCGAAGCAAGCGACAGTAACCCAGCGCTTCGTACCAAGGGAGGGTCGGCTCACCGGCCCTCCCTTTCTTATGCCGGTAGCTGGCGAACGCGAGGATGCCGGACTCCAAAACTATCCCAAGCGCGCCAGTAGCACCAATAGACAAGCGCCTCAGCACGTCCGCCCGCCGATTAATAGCGCCATGCAGACAATTTAAGCCGACGCCTTTAAACATCTGGGCAGTATAGTATCCAAAACGAGCGCATAACCGCACCCTGCGAACGGAGGAGTTATGACCGAACACCACGCCATCAGCCGTCGAGCATTCACGTTGGGCCTAGGACTCGCAGCATTGTCGCCTTTTGTAAGCCTGCCCGAAACCGCGGGATTGGGCCTTCCCGTGCGCGCGGCATTTGCAGACGACGCCGCCACAGCGTCGGACAGCCTCCACAATTTCGTCATTCGCCTTCGCCCCGCGGGCTATTTTCGCACCGCGAGCGTCAACCAAGACGGCAACGTTCGTGGCAACGTCTGCCACCTGTTTAACGACGGCACGTCCAGCAAGCTCATCCTTGAGAACGTAACGACCAAGAATGACGATACAAACTGGTATGCTATCCGCACCTTGCTCAATTTCGAAGAGCATAAAAAGACGGGCTACAGCATTTGGTCGGTCGACGACGACTCGGACAAAGATGGAAAGGTCATCCACGTATGGGGCGGCGAGTATGACAACA
Source organism: uncultured Collinsella sp. (assembly GCA_900547505.1). Classification (GTDB taxonomy): domain Bacteria; phylum Actinomycetota; class Coriobacteriia; order Coriobacteriales; family Coriobacteriaceae; genus Collinsella. Next base: position 1,867 of record URGY01000124.1, on the reverse strand, counting down.
AGCCCAGCCGCGCTTTTGCGTTCGAACGTCAATCAAACGGAACCTATATCATTCGAGACCGCACGGTCGAGAAAGAAACCGAGAAAAAAGACATTAAGTACCTGGCAATAGAATCGGACGGCAAAGACCAGGACAACAATAAGATCTGCCATAAGAGTAAGAGCATTCCGTGGGAGCTAGAACTTGTCGGTTACGACATGGGCAAGATCAATACCACATGTTAGAAGTATCGACTGGACCACGTATAGCAGCTACGTCGACGGACCATGCTGGATGAAATACGTCGACGACAACAAGTACCTCGACGAGCTGAGTATCCCGGGCACGCATGATTCGGGCACCTGCAGCGTGGACAACGACACCGAGCCCCAATCCTCACAAGCAAAGTGCCAGCAGGATTACATCCCCACGCAGTTGCTCGAAGGCATTCGCTATTTTGATATCCGACTCGGAAGGAACGACGAGAACGGCGACCCCGGTATCGACCATGGAAGATGCTACCTGCTCAAAAAAGACGGGGGCTTTATGCATCTCTCCGATGTCATCGGTTACTTCAAAACATTTTTGAACGAAAACCCGTCAGAAGCACTCATCATGCTTGCGTCACGAGGCAACGACGAGGCTACCGACGAAAGCGTTACGACGGCTTTCGCCAAGGTTATGCACGATAATCCCGATCTGTTCTACACGTCGAGCCGAATCCCCACACTGAACGAGGTGCGCGGAAAGATCGTCCTGCTGCGTCGATTTGTACTCGCCGGCAACAGCGTAAGCAGCCACACGTGGGGCCTCGATCTCACCCAATGGGACGACAAAATCAAGGCGCATTCCGGGCAGTCGATGTGCCTCGTCCAAGACGCGCGAGGCTTTGAGACTACGGGCAATGCGGGCGACAAAGAGCCCTATTGCACCAAGGTATACGCCCAGGACCATTTTGAATGCACCGGAACCGACAAGATTAGCTGGGTCGATATGGCGCTGCGAGAGACGACCAATCTCACGCGCAACAAGGTGGACGTCGAGGACAATGATGGCGCCAAGGTGCAAGTCCTGGAACGCTGCTGGTCTATCAACTACACCAGTTGCACGAATTACAAACAAGGAAGCAATCCTTTTACCGCGGCGCGAGTGGTCAACGAGCATCTGTACAAGAGCCAGTACATCAATCCCAGCGGCAGCGATAAAACAAAGTCAGATTGCCTCAAGCACGTTGGCATTATCGCGTCCGACTTTGTCGATTCGGCACTGGCCCGGAGCATCTACCAACGCAATTACGACGCTAAGCACAAGCCAACAGTTTCATGCTGCCTCCCGGACCGCATGCACATGACGTATGGAGACTCGCTGAGCGATGCCTCGCTCCAAGATGGCAAGACCGTTGGCGAGGGCCATTTCCGCCTTGTCGACAGCAGCAACGTACTCAACGTGGCCGCTTCTGGCAGCGCGTTTGCCATCGAATACGTGGATGTCGACGCCCTGGGCAACGAGACCGTTACGGAGCTGCGGGGCTCCGTGCCCATCGATATCAATCCACGCGCGCTGACGCCCCATTTTGAGGGACTCGAAGGCCTTAAGGCCGGCGAAGACGTGCGCGCCAAGATTGCGGCATCACTCGAGGGCAAGCTCGAAACCGATGCCTGCACGGCCCAGCTCGAGTTTGTGCACGACGCGAACGGCGCTCCGGGAACGACGATGGCCGAGGGCGAGGCATTTGCCGCGGGGACGTATTGGGTGCGTGCGAAAGGCCTGTTGGGCGACGCGGCGCAAAACTACACGCTTGCCACCGACGGAGCCGCAAGCTTTACTGTGATGACTTCGGGCAACGCGGGCGACACCGGGAACGGTACCGGCGGCGGCAACGGCAACG
>URGY01000123.1 GCA_900547505.1 uncultured Collinsella sp. | reverse complement strand
ACGAGATGCAGCGTAGTCTCGTGGGCTCGGAGATGTGTATAAGAGACAGGCTGAGGTCGGTCCAGGGCGTTTCGTTTGTCAACGTGACTCCCGAGATGAAGTACTTTACCAAGTACGAGAGCCATGGCAACTACAACCAGGGCTTTTCGTATGGCGACGGCTACAACGCGCTGGGTTATTACCAGTTCGACCGTCGTTGGTCGCTCATCCCGTTTATGAAGCAGGCCTACAACTACAACCCCGAAAAATACTGCATGCTCAAGGATGCGATTGATCGCGGCAACGAGATTTCCAACACGAGCAATGCCATGTACGAGAACGGCCAGCTCACCGAGCTGGGCCATATCGCGCAGGATGCCTTCCAAGGTGCTTATAACACCGATCCTGCTGAGTTTTCGGCTCTGCAGGATGCGTATGCGTACAACTCGTACTATGCTGTGACCGAGGCGTGGCTTAAGAGCGCTCTTGGCATTGACATCTCCGGCCGCGCCGATTGCGTCAAGGGCATGGTGTGGAGCATCACCAACATGTGCGGCACCGGTGGCTGCAGAGACTTCTTCCGCTGGGCGAATCTTTCCAACGATATGTCCGACCGCGAGTTTGTGACGGCGCTCTCCAATAGCGTGGTCAACAATGTCGCCACCAAGTTTTCAAGTCAGCCCCAGTATCATGAGGGCTGGAAGAATCGTTATAAGAATGAGCTGAAGGACTGCTTGGTTTTTATCGCCGAGGATGAGGCTGCCGCTGCGACGCCCGTGCAGCCCGAGCCTACGCCGGTGCCCTCGCCGACACCTGATTCGAATGACGACTCGAGTGACGACGCCAACGATGACAGGATGGATGCGCCCTCGACCGATGCTAACGGTAATGGCTCTGCTGGTGGCACTACCAACGACGGCTCTACCCCGAACGGCTCCAATTTGAACGGCTCTGCTGCGGGCGATTCGCCTTCAAGCTCTGCCGGCAATACGGACAGCGACGCTTCTGGTTCGACTGGCGCTGACACCTCTAACTCATCTACCGGCTCGAGCGATTCGTCCGTTGACACCGGCTCTAACAACGGCTCCGGCTCTGACGCAGCCCCTGATTCCGATGCTTCCAAGGACGACTCGAATAAGGCGCCGGACGCCCCTGTTGCTTCGCCGGACAAGAAGCCTTCTTTCTCCGTGCAGCTTGGTTCTACGCTGGGCTCTTCGCTGATGGCTGGCGTCAATAATGGCTCGACCCAGAACAAGGACAATTCTGATCAGGTTTCCACGGAAAAGACCGAGGCCGCAAAGGGCGACTCCAAGGACAAGGCTTCCGAGAAGACCGAATCTGATAAGGGTTCTAGCTCTGAGGAGAAGGACGACAAATCCGCTCAGAAGAAGGACGAGAGCAAGACCGAGGGCGAAAAGAAACAGCCCGAAGACGACGACAAGAGCGGTGCTGACAACCAGGTCCAAGAGCAAAATGACTCCAAGACGGTGACCACTACAACCACGACGACTACAACGACCAAGTCATCTGGCGGTAACATGCCCAAGACGGGCGACCTTATCGTTATGGCGAGCCTTGCCAGTGCAAGCTTGGCCACACTGGGCGCTACGTCTATCGTAAGTGGTAAGCATAAGCTCGATCAGCAGAAGAAAGCTTCTGGGGAGGACGGCTCGGAGGAGTAGCCTCTTGGTTGCTAGATAACTAAAGAGTTGGGACGGGGTCCGGTGCGAATGCGTCGGGCCCCGTTTTGTTGTGCAACGATTAGTTGTGCCCCCTCACACCTCTTGTTGCTACCGTTGCCCGATATGTTTGCGCAGCGTCATCGGTACATGCGATGCGGTCATTACAATTGGCATCGTGCTGCGATTTAGGGGGAACGTTTTGGTGTCTGAACAGGCAAATGTTGATTGTGCTGCTGGCTTTGGCGTGCGCTTGATCGGCTGTGCCGACGATGCGGTTTTGCCCATTGGCATGCACGACTATGCGGAGGCCCTTGGTTGCTGCATGCTGGTTGACAAGACCATGTTTATTGCTGATGTGTTGGACTGCGACGCGTCCGTTGTGGTGTGCTGTCGACCCGAGGGTTTTGGCAAGAGCATGAACTTGTCGATGCTCAGGGCTTTTCTGGAGCGTCCGGCGGTCGGTCGCGCCGGTCGGATCTCGTTTGCCGATGCTCAGATTTGGGATGCGAACGGCGGGCGCTATCGGGATGAGTATGCTTGCTATCCGGTGATATCGCTGGACTTTTCTGGCGCTGCGAGGTGTGGCCCCGCTGTTGCCGGCGTCGTGCGCGATGCCCTTTCGGGCGAGTGCGCTCGCTTGTTGGCGCTCTTGGAGGCTCCGGATTTAGCTCGAGATAAGGTGCGTCACATCGAACGTGTCGCGCGTGGCGTGGCGAGCGCGGACGAGGTTGACTCGGTGCTCGGTGTGCTCATAGAGCTGCTGGAGATTGCCTGCGATGAGCAGGTTGTATTGCTCGTTGATGGGTACGATGCGGCGTGGTCTCGCCGTGCGAGCGCGAGGGACGCTTCCGACGCCGATCCGGCAGAACTACTTGACCGTGTGCTGTTCGACGCCATTGCCACTGCGCGTGATTCGTTGCGGCTGACGTGTCTGATGGGGGAGCGTCCCAGTCCTGCCGAAGTGGCGCTTTCTTCGCGCGGCTGCTCGTATTGTCTGACGACGCTGCTGTCGGCGTGGTGTGACCGATGTTTCGGTTTTTCGGATGCCGAGGTCGAGGCTCTATTGAATCATGCTGGGCGCGAGGAATACCTGGATGATGCGCGTGAATGGCTCGAGGGGTATCGGTTTGGCAGGGCCTATTGCTCGAGTCCAGAGCGTGTGATCGGTTTTCTGGGCCGAGGCTGCACGGCTCCTGTGCGTGCCGATCTGTATGGATATGCCGATTGCCTGAGTAGGGTAGTTGCCGGGTGGAATCTCGACCGCCTTTCGGTCTTGTTTGATTTGCTCGAGGCCCATGGGTGCGCTGAGGTCCCGCTTTGTTTGGGCACTGCAGAGCCAGATGTCTCGCCTGACGATGGCATGTGGACAGCGCTGTATCTGTCCGGTTTTCTCACGACGGATATGACTGAGGAGCCAGAGCATGGCGATCGCCTCCGTGCTTTGCGATTGCCCAATAACGAGCTTCGTCAGGCCTTGCGTCTAGTGATTATTGGGTGGTTTGAGTGCGCTGCAGAAGACATTCGAGACGTCGATGCGTTTCGCGACGGGCTGTGCCATGGGAACGAGGATACCGTGAGGCGGGCGCTAAGCCGCATCTTGGGAGATGCGGGAATCGGTGCGACCGACCCAGATACGCCGCTGCCATATCATCTGCTCTTGCAGGGGCTCTGCTTTGGCTTGCCGGGCTATGCCAATCCTGCCTCGAGGCGAAAGTGTGGCGCGGATCGCTGGGACATCCAGGTTTTTCCCACGGGCGCCGTGTTCGACATAGCCGATACGATCGGTATGCTCGATGAACGTCCGCTGATAACGATCAACATGATGTATGACCCCGGTGTGGATGCGCTGGGCCTGGAATTGCTGGCCGTGCAGGCGCTGCTCGACATAGAGCGCGACGGCATCGACGAAATCCGTGTGCCACGCCCCGCCATTGGACGCATGCGCTGGGGGTTTGGGTTTGATGGGCAGCATGTGGCTACGGTGTGCCAGCGGCTTTAAGCGCCGAGGTGTTTCCAGCTTCCGTTACTCGGTGTCCTTCATGGGCGGCATGGGCTTCCAGTTGGGATCCTTGATGATCTTGCGGGCGTCTTTCATGCCTCGGCGCAGCGCCGGAATACCGGTCTTAAAGCACTTATCGACCGCAGCCAGGCGAATGAATTCCTTGCAGAAGGTCGCGGCGTTGCCCAGACGGAACAGCATAGGGTGGTAGTCGCCGTAGATCTGCATGTAGCGTGCCAGATAACCGCGGTTGCGCATGATGTAGTAGCGGTTGGTGTCGCTCGTGGAGTTGAGCTGGCGTTTGCCGGCGATGTCCCAGTTAGAGACGGCGCGGGCGCGCTTGAGCACCACGTCGGCAACAACGGCGGCGGGGAAGTGCTGGCTGGCCACGTAGCCATAGCAGGCATCGTCGCCGTAGATGAAGAATCGCGCATCGGGCAGGCCGATCTTGTCGACCACGCGGCGCGAGAACATGCCGCCCTCAAAGCACAGCTGGTTCATGGCGCGATAACCCTCTGGACCCAAGTCCCACTTGGCGACTGGGTTGGGAATGCCGAGCGAAAGGATGAGTTGGTATTGCCAAAAGAAGGCGCCGCCGTCAAAGTCCAGGCGCGAACCCTGGATGACATCATAGCGGTCGGTCCACTTGGCAAGACGCTCGATGCCTTCGGGGATGACGAGCACGTCGTCGTCCATCACCCAGAACCACTGGGCGCCCAGGTCGTAGGCGCATTTAGTGCCGGCGGAGAAGCCGCCCGCACCGCCGCCGTTTTCGAGCTGCGGGGCGTAGATGACACGGTCGGTGCTGCCCTGCGCGTCGGGCTGCTCGGTGTCGATGCCCCACAGGTTGGCCAGGCGCTCGTTGAATGCGGTGCACATGGTCTCGGTCTCGCGCGAATTCTCGTTATCGACAATCACGATGCGCCAGGGCGTTGCCGTGAGCTCGGTCATGGAGTCGAACAAGTTGGCCAGGAGTTCCTGGCGTTTGTACGTAACGACGACGATGGCGAGCTTATCGATGGGAGCGGGAAGGGTTGAAGGCATGGGGCAATATATCCTTTCACGCGCGGCGGGCGAGTGCAGCGCGGAAGCTATCGAATACGTCCTTGGGACTGTCCTATTGTAAAGGCTCGGCGCACCTTGGCGGCAAGCTTTGAATAAAACGCAGGAACCTGCCACGGCTGTAGCGGCTTTAGCGTCTGGCGGCAGCGTGTCTATTGCCGCTTGAGCTTGCGTTCGATAAGTCTTCTGGCTGCATCGATGACGAGAAGTGCCAGAGCAAAGACGATGCTAATGACGGTACCCGTGACGATGCATATAGCTGCCGGGCTGTTTTGGCTGACCAGTATGTTTGCGAGCAACGTATTGAAGACGGGACGCCACAGGCTACTGGTGAGCGACTGCATCACATAGAAACCGAGCGTGGCGGTCGATAAGGTGACGATGGCACCTGCAGTCCGCGAATTGCCTGAGGCACTGCGTCGGGTAGCCGCAAAGAGCAGGGAGGCGGCAGCGAGGGCAAACGAGATCAGCGAGGTCGATTTGTAGGAGAGGATTGTCATCGCCGTGAGGTTGTCGGTGAAGGAGAGTGCTCCTTCCAGGATGATGGTGAGCACCAAAACCGTTACGAGCGAGCGTATGCCCAAGGCGCCTACCCTGTCCGAATCCATGACATCGGTAACGTCGCGGAGCAGTCCGCCGATCAAAAACGCGACTACGTACGTGGCAGCGCTCATGAGCTTCTGCAGCCAAGAAAACTCACCGCCGCTTGTCGCACTCATGGCGGCTAAATACGGCTCTTCGGTGGTTTCTGTGGG
>URGY01000122.1 GCA_900547505.1 uncultured Collinsella sp. | reverse complement strand
GATGCAGCGTAGTCTCGTGGGCTCGGAGATGTGTATAAGAGACAGGTCCATGACGGTCGCCAAGGAGATTCTCGACGACATGATCGAGGCCAACAAGGATTTCTGGCCTGAGCTTAAGTAACGAGGCCTTCGACGGCCCGACTGCGAACGGTTCGCAGCGGCCTTTGAGGTCCATAGGCTCCCCCTGGGGTCCATCCTAGGGGGGAGCCTCTCAGAAGCGCCCCGAGGGGCGCTTCTTGTGTATATGGAGGCAAAAGGGATATACAGTCTTCATATACGGCCTCCTTTTAGTAGGGTCGATTTCTCCGGTTGATTTCTGATCTCAGCTGAACATACTGAGCGGATAGGCCGTTCCCGCAGTTAGCCGAAAGCCCCCGGGGTCCCTCCCGGGCTCCGGGGCGGCATTTTCCCAGTTGAAGGAACGGTGGAGATGTGTTTCGGTGGGTCCGGTGGCCATGCTCCGCTCTCCGCCCGGCACCTCTTCCAAGGGAACCGACGAGGGCGCCGGCGCCCAGTATGTCTAAGTGAACGGTTCTTTGGGCAATACTGCTTATGATTTTACGACTGATGATAAGGGCGAAATCAGCGTCAAGGGCCTCGATGCTGGCGCTTACACGGTCGAGGAGCCCCATACGCTCCCCGGCTATAACACCGTGCCCAAATTCACGTTCACCATTACTGCCACGGGTCTTAATCAGAATGAGGGCGAGAATACGTTGACGGTGACCACATCCAAGAATGGTTCTGGTCTCGTCACCAATTCCTCTTCTGGTGGCGGCACCGTTACCCTTACCGTCAAGAACAAGAAAGGCTCCGGCCTCCCGCTGACCGGTCTTAACGGCGTGACCTTCACTTGGATCGCTGGCAGCGCAGTGCTGTGCATCGGCGTGGCACACCTCATCCGCAGCCGTAAGCAGGCTGAGGAGTCCGAGCACGAGTAACGCTCGCTCACCCATCACTTTGGCAGGTGGGATGTGATGGCCATGAGACTTGCGGACACTTTTCTCGTCCATCTACGCTCTTGCTTTGCCATTCTCTTTTCGGGGCAAACTCCGCACTGGAGTTTGCCCCGTTTTTTTTGGGACAACGCAGCCAGGCTCCATTGCTCGATGGATCAAGCGTATGAATATCGAACAGATGTTTGCAATTATTGCGTTTACCAGCTGCGGGTGCATACGCTCGCAGTAAAATGGCCTTGCGACGCATCCCGTGCGCGGGCGGCCGACGACTCGATCGGAGGTCCCCAAATGCTGAAATTCCTTAACGCGCTCGCCGCCCTCGCGGCGGTGGGCACGTTCGTCATCGCGTTTCTTGACTCGTATGAGGTTCGGTTTAAGGTCCGTAGGCGCACGCGCGGTGCGGACGGTAGAAGGCATTTGCGCCGCAACAAGCGCAAATAAGAATGCCCGGGGGTCGGATCCCGGGCATTTAACAAAAGCTGAAAACTAGGCCGCCCGCGCTCTCGTACACTTACGCGGGATGCGTCGTTTTCTATTGACATTGTATCCCGAATCGCCCCGCCGATCCGGGACATTCTGAAAACTCAAATGCGGGCTTATGCACGAAAGGAATCTCGTCAATTCCGAAAATTATGTATAATTCCAATATAAACTGGAATCAAACGAAAATGATGGAAATGAACGAAGCGCTAATCTACTTACAAGAAGCACTAGGCCTCTCCGCCAAGGCCAAAACTTGGCCTGGATCCACACGCTTGCCGCTGCATCTGCGGGCGGTTGAGGTCCGCGCTGTTGACGCAAACGGTTTTTCGTTTTTGCTTGCAAGTTTGCCTACTGGCGTCGGGCTTCCCGAGGCTAAGAGAGTCTATAGTCAGCTAGCCTTACGCGCGGAGACTCCTGTTGTCGTTTCGTTTCCTGATGCCGATGCACGTCAGCGCAAAGCATTGATCGCACAAGGGATTCCCTTTGTCTGCCCAGGTAGACAGGCTTTTCTTCCATTTATGGGCACAGCCTGCACGGAGAGGGGCGGTGCCCGGTTTCGCAATCGCGCGACCAAGATGTCACCCAACGCACAGGCTGCCGCAATCTGGGGAGTAGCCCAGGAGCCATATCGTCCCTATGACCTTTGTCGTGCGCTTGGGATTTCGGCAAGCCGCGCGAGTGAGGCCATAACCGAGCTTGTTGACAGGGGGCTCGCGAGGCGCGAGCGTCGCGAGCGACGTGTCGTCGTGTTCCCTGTTGCTGTTGATCTTTTGCTCAGTGAGCACATGGCAGAGCTCTCCTCGCCTGTCTCGAAGGTCTTTTTTGCAAGGAAGACGCCGCAGATCGACTGTCTTGTTGACGCCGGGGAGACGGCGCTCGCCGCGCGTTCGATGCTCGCTGCGCCGGGCATGGAACAAAAGGCCGTCTTAAGAAGTGCATGGCGTCAACTGAGCGACCTCGAAGTCGCAGACGGGGAGTTGCCGGATAACGAGACGGCGATGATCCAAGTGTGGCGCTATGCGCCCGTGTTTGCCGACTCCTCCCGTGTCGACAACATTTCGCTTGCGCTATCTTTGGCGGCAATTGACGATGAGCGAATTCAGCTCGAAGTCGATCGAATGTTTGAAAGGGAATATCCATGGCAAGAAGCGCTGTAGAAGGCCTCCAAGAATTTCAGCAGCATATGCAAGAAGCTGCAGGATCGTATGCCCTTATCGGCGGCACGGCATGCGACATTTTGCTCGCGGAGGCGGGACTTCCGTTTAGGGCGACTCACGATTTTGATGTGGTAATTGTCGCCGATGACCGGTTGCCTCAGACGGCAGAAGCCATATGGACTTTGGTGCGTGATGGCGGCTACCGCTGCGGCTGGGGCGAAGGTAAAGGCTCATGTTTTTATCGGTTTACAGAGCCAAAGAGGCCGGGTTACCCCCATATGATCGAACTCTTCGCGAAGTGCCCCGACTTTCTAAAGGGTCGTGAGGGGATTGATGTGGCGCCAATTCACGTTGATGAAAACATAAGCAGTCTTTCGGCAATTTTGTTGGACGATGCTTACTACAGCTTGTTCCTTCAGGGGATTCGGACCGTAGGCGGCGTTTCGGTCCTGGGCACGGAATACATTGTCCCGTTCAAAGCGAAGGCGTATCTCGACCTAAAAGCTAGAAGGGAAGCGGGGGAGAACGTTGATTCGAGGAAGGTCAAAAAGCATAAACGCGATGCGCAGAGGCTTGCTCAGCTGCTTGGCGAGTCGGAAGGCGTCGGCCTGCGCGGAGAACTGAAGGACGATATGCTTGCGTTTGTTAAAGATTGTGAGGTGGGCGACGTCAATCTGAAACAGATTGGGGTTGCGGGCGCAACGATGGTGCAGTTGCTCGAGACGATGAAAGCAACATATGGCTTGATTGGTTGAGTGGGGTTACGTGGCCCGGACGGTGCAGTCTAGCTGCGTTGCCAGCCTCGGAAGCTCGCTAATCGGCTATTATTTGTTTAGACAACTTGAGTTGTAGAGGAGTGACCGGCGATGGTGCAGGGCGCCAAACATATGAAGAGCAATAACGCCGCGGACAACGGCGGCTCAAGCCCTCAGCCCAAACCTCAACCAAAACCTAAGCGCCGTCGCAAGCGACTGCCGCGCTGGGCTGACCGGCTCATCACCATCGTCATCATCCTTATTGGCGTGGGCCTTATGACTTGGCCGTGGATCTTGGACCGGCTCGAGGCCTCGGGCGTGTTCAACCAGATCAGTACCGTGTCCAGCACCGTAGACGCGCTGTCGGAAGAGGAGCGCGAGCGCATTCTGCTTCAGGCGCGCTCCTTTAACGAGCAACTTGCCGGCGAGGCCACCGAGCTCCCCGCCGACCAGATCGAGCCCTACGCTCAGCAGCTCATCTTTGACCGCGACCCCATGATGAGCTGGGTCGAGATCCCCTCCATCGACGTGAGCATGCCCATCTACCACGGCACGAGCGAAGAAGTCCTTATGGCGGGCGTCGGCCACCTGGAGGGCACGAGCCTGCCGGTGGGCGGCACCTCGACGCATTGCGTGCTCACCGCGCACTCGGGCATGCGCAACTTGAGCATGTTCGACGACATCCACTCGCTGGAGCCCGGCGACCTGGTGCTGCTGCACACCATGAACAAGACGCTCGCCTACAAGATGGTGGACTCCGAGGTCGTGCTGCCCGAGGAGATGGAGTCGCTGACCATCGAGCCGGGCGCCGACAAGGTGACGCTCGTTACCTGCACGCCCTACGGCGTAAACGACCATCGCCTGCTGGTGCACTGCGTGCGCACCAAGTACAGCAAGAAGGACGTCGACAAGCAAAAGTCGCTGGCCGGCCGCCACTGGGGCAAGCGCGAGTTTGCCGTGCTCATCGTGGTCGTGGCCATTGTACTGTTGCTGCTGGACATCGTGATCCACGCGGTCCGCAAGCGCCGCAAGGCCAAGTCCTCGGCATAGGACATCGTTCAGAACCACCACAATGGGGACAGGCACCTTTGTGGTGGTCGGGGCTTTCAAACCATCACAACATTCGATGAAAATCGCGATTTTGGCGAAAAGCGTCGAATGTTGTGATGCTTTTCGCTGTGGACGAGACGGTTTTCGCTGTGGACGAGACGGTTTTCGTTGCGGGCGAGACGGTTTTCGTTATGGACGGTGCGGTTTCGCTGTAGAACCGCCAGCCCGCCGCCTGCCAGCCTGCCGCCCTCGTTACGTTTTCGCTGCATTTGGGTAAAGCACCTGCTCCAAGCGGCGTTGCCTTGTATACTAGAGCGGTTTATCTGTTATGCGGAAGGGAGCGCCTATGGCACTCAGCGAGAAAGACGTGCGCGGCATCGCCGAGTACGCAAAGATCGCACTGACCGATGACGAGCTCACCCAGATGACGTCCTACCTGAACGACGCCGTCCAGATGCTCGAGCCCGTCTTGCAATATGACTTGCCCGACGTGGAGCCCACGTTCCATCCTATCGGAAGCCTGTCCAACGTGATGGGCGATGACCTGCGCGAGCCCGAGCGCGACCTGCCGCTCGACGTCGCGCTCGAAAACGCCGGCAGCGCGCGCGACCGCTACTTCCGCGTGCCGTCCATTTTGGGAGAGGGGGAGAGCGAGTAATGGCACAGAGCTTCGATTCCCTTACCGCTGCTCAGATTGCCGCGGGCGTTGCCGCCGGCGACTTTACCGCTACCGAAGTGGCCCAGGCCTCCCTTGCCGCCATCGAGGCGCGCGAGGGCGGGGTCCAGGCATTCCTACAGGTGTCGCCCGAGCTTGCGCTCGAGGCCGCCGCGCGCGTGGATGCCGACCGTGCCGCCGGAAAGCCGCTGCCCCCGCTCGCGGGCGTGCCGCTGGCCATTAAGGACAACATGAACCTCGTGGGCACGCGCACCACCTGTGCTTCCCGCATGCTCGAGAGCTACCAGAGCGTCTACACCGCCACCTGCGTCCAGCGCATGCTCGATGCCGGCTGCCTGCCCATGGGCAAGGCCAACATCTGTCTCTTATACACATCTGACGCTGCCGACGAATAGCCTTGTGTAGA
>URGY01000121.1 GCA_900547505.1 uncultured Collinsella sp. | reverse complement strand
CTCGGAGATGTGTATAAGAGACAGGCACGCACCCAGCTGGTCCACGCAGCTCACGCGGATACGCGGACGCTTGCCACGCGGCGCGCCGAGCGGCTTGTTCTCGCCCGCAGGCTTGACGCCGCCCTCGTCAGCGTTACTCATGGTCGATCACGTCCAGGCAGGCCTCGATGGGCAGGCCGGCCGACTTGTCCTCTTGGTCGGCATTGCGCTCGATAAGCTCAGCCACCACACGCATGGCATCGGACGTCGCACGCTGCAGACTCCAACCTGCCATAACGCGGCCGACGAGCACCGCCGAAAACGTGTCGCCCGTGCCCGGGAAATAGACCGGAATGAGCTCAAAGGGAATCGTGAAGTACTCCCCCGCTACATGGTCGTAACCGATAACCGCGTTCGTGCCATTGACCACGGCGCTCGTAATGACCACAGACTTGGCACCCAGCTCGCGCACGGCGTCCACAAGGACGCGGGCCTCATCGGGCGTTATTTGCTCGGCGATAGGCCTATCGGCAAGCAGGCACGCCTCGGTATAGTTGGGTACCGCGTAGTCTGCGCACTCCAGCAGGTGCCGCATAAGGCCAATCGTGGACTCGGGCACGCCCGCATAAAGCTTGCCGTTGTCGCCCATGATGGGGTCGACGAACACCTTGGTGCCCTTTTGCGCGCGACGGTGGCAGAAGTCCGAAATAATGCGCGTCTCTTCCTCGGTCACGATAAAGCCGGTCGAGATGGCATCGAATTCAAAGCCGAGCTCCTCCCAGATGGCGAGACTCTGGCGGACATACTCCGTGGTGTCGTGGATGTAGAACTTGGGATAGTTGAGCGTATCGGACACCAGCGCCGTCGGCAGGTTATGGATACGGTAGCCCATGTGCGACAGCACCGGCAGCATGGCGGAAAGCGCGACCTTGCCGTAGCCGCACATATCGTTAATCAGCAGCAGCTGAGTGTTCTTCATGAGGGTCTCCCTTGGTTCGGGCACGGCGCAGCAGCGCCACAGTGCGACTAAGTGTAGCGCAGGGGACGTTGTGAGCGGGCGCCAGGGTCGCGAAGAGCGCATTGTTGCGGAAAGGTTTCGGAAATGGGGGGCATAGGCCTTGCGGCCATGCCCGACGATTGAACGTCAGATTGCCGCTTAGGAACGCTTGCAGCGTCGAGCGGTTACGGCGTTTGGTAAAGCGCCGTAACTTAATAAGTTTGGTACCTTGACATTCATTTCTCATGCTCCTAGATTGGTTAGGCACAAAACAATTCCACTACCTAACTAAAGAAAGGAGCAACACTAATTCATGTGCGATGAACCTCTTAACCTTTGTTCGCACGAGCCCGACGGCGACCCGTCACAGCCGGCGGATGCACCCGAAGCGGTTAGCTCAGAAGACAAGCTTGCCAAACGCATCCTCAATGGCCTGGGCTTTTGCGGCCATTACATGCATTTTCATGGCGGAGGCGTGTCCGGCAAGGCGCCCATCATCTGCCTGCTGGCCAAGCAACCCGGCGGCGAGATGTCGCAGCAGGAACTCGGCATGCACTTTGACCTCAAGCCGGGGTCGCTTTCCGAGATCCTGTCCAAACTCGAGCTCAACGGCCTCATCGAGCGCAGCCGTAACCCCAAGGATCGACGGCAGCTCACCATTCGCCTGACCGAAACCGGCCGGGAAAACGCCCGCATCGACCAGGCAGCCCGCATTCGCTTTAGAGAGCAGGCCTTTGGTGCCCTCACCCACGACGAGCGCGAGGACCTCGCCGAAATGCTCGATAAAATCCGCGTAACCTGGGAGGAACTGGATGATTAAAACCCTCATGGGAAGCATCCGCGACTATATGAAAGTCACCGTTGCCACGCCGCTGCTCGTGCTTGGCGAGGTGCTCTGCGAGATGCTGATTCCATTTATCACCGCCAACCTGATCGACGCCATCAAAGACGGCGCCACCGTAGCCGAGATGCTTCCCACCGCGGGCTTTTTGGTGCTCATCGCGCTGACGTCGCTTGCTTTTGGCGCCGCTGCCGGCGTCACCTGCAGCCATGCGAGTTGCGGCTTCGCTAAGAACCTGCGTCACGACCTGTTCTACAAGATCCAGACGTTCAGCTTTGCCAACATCGATGAGTTCTCGAGCTCCTCGCTCGTCACGCGCCTGACCACCGATATCAACAACGTGCAGCAGGCCTTTATGATGATCATCCGTATCGCCGTGCGCGCGCCGCTGGTATTGATCTTCGCCTTTACCATGGCATTTATCATGGGCGGCAGCGTCGCCATGGTCTACCTGGTCATCATTCCGCTGCTGGGCTTTGGGCTGTTCTTTATCATCTTTAAGGTGCGTCCCATCTTCTCGCGCGTGTTCCACAAGTACGACGCCCTTAACGAGTCCGTCGAGGAAAACGTCACCGGCATGCGCGTGGTCAAGAGCTACGTGCGCGAAGACTTTGAGAAGGAGAAGTTCGCGACCGCCGCACGCGACGTCCAGATGGACTTCACCCGCGCCGAGAAGCTGCTTGCCTTTAACAACCCCATGATGAACATCTGCGTCAACGGCGCGTTTGTCGTCATCATCTACCTGGGCTCCAAGCTCATCATCACGAGCCAGGGCACGCTGTTCGACGTGGGCCAGCTCTCCTCGATCTTTACCTATGGCTTCCAAATCCTCATGAGCCTGATGCAGCTATCGATGATCTTTGTCATGGTGACCATGGCCGACGAATCGGCGCACCGCATCACCGAGGTGCTGGCCGCCGAGCCCACGATCGCCGATCCCGCCGAGCCCGTGCTCGAGGTCGCCGATGGCTCCATCGACTTTGACCACGTGAGCTTTAAGTATTCCGCGCATGCGAAGCGCCAGGCGCTCGACGATATCGACCTGCACATTAAGAGCGGCGAGACCATCGGCATCATCGGCGGCACCGGCTCGGCCAAGTCCACGCTCGTAAACCTCATCGCCCGCCTGTACGACGCCACCGAGGGTACCGTGCGCGTGGGCGGCGTGGATGTACGCGACTACGACTTGGACGCCCTGCGCCACCAGGTGGCCATGGTGCTGCAGAAAAACGTGCTGTTTAGCGGCACGATTGCCGAGAACCTGCGTTGGGGCGACCCGAACGCCACCGACGAAGAGGTCCGCGAGGCCGCGCATCTGGCCTGCGCCGACGAGTTTGTCGACGGCTTCCCCAAGGGCTATGACACCTGGATCGAACAGGGCGGCTCCAATGTTTCCGGCGGTCAGAAGCAGCGCCTGTGCATTGCGCGTGCCCTGCTGCGTCGCCCCAAGATCTTGATCCTGGACGACTCCACGAGCGCCGTCGACACCAAGACCGACGCCAAGATTCGCGCAGGGCTGGCAAGCTATCTGCCCAACACGACCAAGCTCATCATCGCCCAGCGCATTAGCTCCGTGCAGGACGCAGACCGCATCATCGTCATGGAGGGCGGCCGCATCGCGCAGATCGGTAACCACGACGAGCTGCTCAAGACGAGCGAGATCTACCGCGAGACCTTTACCTCGCAGAACAAGATGTCTGCCGAGGGCGAAGAGGCCGTCGAGGCCGACACCGAGGCATCCGTAACGCAAGCTCAGACCCAGGAAGGAGGCGAGGCACATGAGTAAGGCAACGACCGCCGAGCGCGCGCTCAACCGCAAGGGCGGCACCGTATCGCGCCTCATCAAGACGCTCTTTGGCTTTTACCCCGTGCTTTTGCCCCTCGTCGTCGCCGGCGTGGTGCTCTGCGCCATCATCAACTCCATCGGCGCGACCTTCCTTCAGAGCGCCCTGCAGATTATTAGCGAATCGTGGCAGTCGGGCGATTGGGGAGCCGCGCAACCCAAGATCGCACAGCTCGTGACCACCCTCGCCTGCATCTACGGCATCGGCATCCTGTCCTCGCTCTTCTGGAACCGCGCCATGGCCATCGTCACGCAGGGCTCGCTGGAGAAGCTGCGCGAGAAGATGTTCAACCGCATGCAGGACCTGCCGATCCGCTACTTCGACACGCACCAGCGCGGCGACATCATGAGCCACTACACCAATGACATCGACACGCTGCGCCAGATGATCAGCCAGTCGCTGCCCAACCTGCTCATGACGACCATCGTCATCGTCACGGTGTTCTTTATCATGCTGTACTACAGCGCGTGGATGTGCCTGGTCATTGTGGCCGGCGTCGCCTTTATGACCTTTATGACCAAGCTGCTCGGCTCCAACTCCGCGCGCTTCTTTATTGCGCAGCAGACCGAGCTCGGCGTGGTCGAGGGCCATATCGAGGAAGTCATGAACGGCCAGAAGGTCGTCAAGGCATTCTGCCACGAGTCTGCCGCCGAGGCCGATTTTGACGAGCGCAACGAAAAGCTCTTCGAGGTCTCACAGAAGGCCAACATGTACGCCAACATCCTCATGCCTATCCTTATGAACCTGGGCAACCTGCTCTACGTGTTGGTGGCCCTTGCCGGCGGCATTTTCCTGGCGCTGGGCGTGCCCAACCTGAGCATCTCGGGCATGGCGCTGTCCATCGCCGTCGTGGTGCCGTTCCTCAACATGACCAAGCAGTTCTGCGGACAAATCGGTCAGATCTCGCAGCAGATCAACGCCGTGGTCATGGGCCTCGCCGGCGCCGACCGCATCTTTGAGCTCATCGACGAGAAGCCCGAAGCCGACGAAGGCTATGTGACGCTCGTCAACGCGCAGGTGAACCCCGATACCTGGCAGCTCGAGGAAGCCGACCACCACACCGGCATGTGGGCATGGAAACATCCGCACCGCGCAACCGGCGAGATCGAGTACGTACCGCTGCGTGGCGACCTGGTCATGGACAACGTCGACTTTGGCTACACGCCCGACCACGAGGTGCTGCACGGCGTGTCCGTGTTTGCCAAGCCGGGCCAGAAGGTCGCGTTTGTCGGCGCCACCGGTGCGGGCAAGACGACCATCACCAACCTCATCAACCGCTTCTACGACATTGCCGACGGCAAGATCCGCTACGACGGCATCAACGTCAACAAGATCCGCAAGGCCGATCTGCGCCGCTCGCTGGGCGTGGTGCTGCAGGACGTGAACCTGTTCACCGGCACCGTGATGGATAACATCCGCTACGGCAACCTGGACGCCACCGACGAGGAGTGCATCGCGGCGGCCAAGCTCGCGGGCGCCGACGACTTTATCACCCGCCTGCCCGACGGCTACGACACGATGCTCACCGGCAACGGCGCACAGCTGTCGCAGGGCCAGCGCCAGCTGATTTCGATCGCACGCGCCGCTGTCGCCGATCCGCCGGCCATGATTCTGGACGAGGCCACATCGAGCATCGACACCCGCACCGAGGCTATCGTGCAAGCGGGCATGGATAAGCTCATGGAAGGCCGCACGACGTTTGTCATCGCGCACCGCCTGTCCACCGTGCGCAACTCCGACGCAATCATCTGTCTGGACCACGGCCGCATCATCGAGCGCGGCAACCACGACGAGCTGATCGCCAAGCGCGGATACTACTATCAGCTCTATACCGGAGCGTTTGAGCTCGAGTAGGTAGGTTTGTTCCACGGAGGTCTCCCAGGCGGGCCGGGGTGTAACCTCCGTGCTCAAACATTCTCGCTTCGCTGCGAAACTGCGCGCGGGACGATATATAGG
>URGY01000120.1 GCA_900547505.1 uncultured Collinsella sp. | reverse complement strand
TGTTGGAGCCGCAAAAGGGCATCTTTATCGCCGAGAGTGCCAAGGTCATCGAGCGCGCGGTGCGCGCCGGATACGAGCCGGTGAGCTTTCTTTTGGGCGAACGCTGGCTCGACCAGATGATGCCGCTGTTTGAGCGCCTGGCGGTACGCGAAGGTGCGGGCCCGGTTCCCGTGTTCGTGGCCTCGATGGAGCTTATGGAGCAGCTGACGGGCTTTAATGTGACGCGCGGTGCGCTCGCGGCGTTCCGTCGCCCGCGTCAGATTCCGGTAGCCGAGTTCTTGGGTGGCGTCGTCGAGGCGGCGGGGGAGCGCCCGGTGCGCGTGTGCGTGCTCGAGGGCATTGTCGACCACACCAACGTCGGCGCGATTTTCCGCTCGGCGGCTGCGCTGAACGTCGATGGTATTTTGGTGAGCCCCACGTGCTGTGACCCGCTGTACCGTCGCTCGGCCCGCGTGAGCATGGGCACGGTGTTCCAGGTGCCCTGGACACGCATTGGCAGCGAGGCGCGCGTATGGCCGCATGATGGGCTGGCGGCGCTGCGCGATGCCGGCTTTTCGTGTGCCGCCATGGCGTTGACGGATGATTCGGTGTCATTGGACGATCCCGCGCTGCAGGAGATTGACCGCCTGGCAATCTTTATGGGCACCGAGGGTGCTGGCTTGGGCGCCAAGACCATTGCAGGCTGTGACCGCGCCGTGCGTATTCCGATGGCGCATGGGGTCGATTCGCTCAACGTGGCCGCGGCAAGTGCCGTCGCCTTTTGGCAGCTGTGCCCGCATGTGAGCAACGAGTACCACTACCAGCCGGGGCTGTATCACTAGCGGGGTGCTCTCGAGCTTTGCCGCCAGAGGTGTTTCGACTGCCTTCGGTCGGTGTTAAGCTGATAGCGGCTTTGCCGTACTATTGATGTGTTGTTTGGCGTACGCTAGTGGGGAGGGCGTGTGGCTAAGAAATCTACGGCTATCGATGTAACGCAGGGTGTCATTTGGCAGCAGCTGCTGTCGCTGTGCGTTCCCATTTTCTTTAGTTCGTTCTTTCAGCAGGCATACACGCTTATCGGTACCTATATCGTCGGTCAGTTTGGCGGCAAGCTCGCGCTGGGTGGCATTCAGGCCACGATGGTGCTCACCGAGCTCTGCATTGGTTTTTGCGTCGGTGTGGGTGCTGGCTGTGCCGTTATTACCGGTCAGTTTTTTGGCCAGCACGATGACGAGCGCCTGAGCCGATCGGTCCACACGGCCATGACGCTCGCGCTGGTGGGCGGTATCGCTTTCTCGATTCTTGGCATAGTGTTCGTTGAGCCCATGCTGGTGCTTATGAATACGCCGCATGAACTATTGGCCGAGGGCGTGGCCTATGCCCGTTGCTATTTTGCCGCCATGGTTGCGGCGCTGCTGCTCAATATAGGAACGGCATTGCTGCGCGCCGTGGGCGACACGCGCGGGCCCGCTGTGATCATCGCTTCCGGCTGCCTTGTTAATGCGGTGCTGGATGTCATCTTCGTTGCCGTACTTCATATGGAGGCTCTGGGCTGCGGCATTGCGGTGGCGCTGACCATTTGCTCCAATGCCACGATGATCGTGATTCGTATGATGCACGCACCGGGTGCGTGGCGGCTTTCACTGTCCAAACTCGGCATTGATCCTGGTATTTGTAAGAGCATGATTTCGTGTGGTCTGCCGCTTGGCTTTCAGTCTGCTGCGTATTCGATTTCCAACGTTTTGATTCAGGTGTCGGTCAACTCGTTTGGTGCCGATGTCACCACGGCTTGGGGTCTTTCGGGCCGCCTGGATGGCATTGTCTGGATGGTTACCGAGGCGCTTGGCGTGTCGATTACCACGTTCTCGGCACAGAACTTTGGCGCGCGCAACTACGAGCGCATGCGAAAGGGCTACCATACGTCGCTCGTGCTGTCGTTTATGCTCATTGGTGGCCTGTCTGCCGTGCTGCTGGTGTTCTCGGGTCCGTTGTCGCGCCTGTTTGTCGACGATGCTTCGATTTCGGCGTACACCACGACCATCCTCCATTTCATTGCGCCGTTCTATGCGATTTTCTCGATTATCGAGAACGCCTCGGGTTCCATCCGCGGCGCCGGCGTGAGCTTGCAGCCCATGCTGCTCACGATTTTTGGCACCGTCGTGCTCAGGGTGATCTGGGTGTTTGCGATTATGCCGTTCGATCCGTCGCTTGAGCACCTGCTGCTGGTCTACCCCGTAACCTGGCTCATCACCGCCATAATGTTCACCATCTACCACCACAGCGGCAACTGGCTAGGTCGCGCCACCGCCTAGTCATTGGGGACGTTCTTAAACGACTAGTCGTTGGGGACGTTCTTAAACGATTAGTCGTTGGGGACACTCTTTGCGCTACGATTTTCTGGTTTTCATCCAGGTTGTCTTGCATGCCCTTGTAAACTGTCAGCACGGGCTTAGCAAATTGGATCGTCCGCGCCTCTCAGATGTTGCCCGGTGGGTTTGTGATGGGAGGGCGATATGCCAAGAACGGGTAGAGTCGTTTCGTTAACAGGCTATAACCACATTATCGCGCGTGGTAATTGCGGCATCTGCATCTTCGAAGACGATGAGGATCGCTATCGGATGCTCACGCTGTTCGAGGATAAGCTTGTTGGAAATGGTATCGGCGTTACTGCGTGGTGTCTCATGTCAAACCATTTTCATCTCATGGTTGATGACCCTAGCGGAAGAATCTCATCTTGCATGAGCGGCATCCTTACCTCGTATGCTAAGTATTTCAATCGCAAAACCGATCGTGTCGGGCATTTGTTTCAGGATCGGTTTAAGAACATTCCAGTTGAGAACGATATCCAGGCAATTGCGCTCGCTGATTACATCCATATGAATCCCGTTAAGGCGGGTGTTTCGGCTGTCGATAATTATCGCTGGTCCAGCTATCGAGCATATGCGTATGGTTATGATGGGTTTGGGTTTTGCGATCCTGGCATTGTGCTGGACCTCGTGGGCGGATTGCTCGAATATCGGCATTATCTTGATGAGCGACTAGAGAGCGCGCCTTATGATGCCGAGCCCCGTCCTCGTGTTCTCGACGATGGGGTGCTCAAAATCGCGAAGGAGATTGCTTTGCCTGTTTCTCTTTCCGACATTAAGGCGATGACTCCAGCCGAGCGTAGGCCGATTCTTTGTAAAATGCGGAAATCAGGCCTTACGGTTAATCAAATTGTAAGGGCGGTTGGTCTTGGCCGCGCAACGGTTGCGAATGGCACGTCGGGTTGGCGTGAGTTTTAGGGCCCTGATTTTGCTCTTTCCCAAGAAAGAGTGTCCCCAACGACTAGACATTCAAGAACGTCCCCAATGACTAGTATTCGATGCCTTGGCGGGCTAGGAGGCCTTCGTCGAAGTAGTGTTTGACGGGGCGCATTTCGGTTACTAGGTCTGCAAGGTCGGCGAGGGGCAGCAAGCCACGGCCGGTGAACACGAGCTCCGTGGTGGTTGGTTTCATCGCGATCAACGCTTCGACATCTTCGCGCGTCACAAAGCCCCGTCGCATGGCTTCTCCCAGCTCATCCAAGATCAGCACGTCGACCTGGCTAATCTGCTCGCGCGCCAGCTCCATGATCTGTGCGGCACAGGCTTCGGGCGTGTCGCGGTCGGCTTGTACGATGCGTAGCCCCAATCGAGGTGCTGCGTCATGTTCGGCACAGTGCAGCTTCTTGGCAAACTGAAGCATGAGCACGTTAAGTCCATAGCCCGTGGCGCGCAGCGCGAGGCCCAGCGCAGCCGTCGTCTTGCCCTTGCCGTCGCCCGTATAGATTTGAACCTTGCCGACTTCCAGTGATGCCATCTCTGTCCTTTCGTGCCCGGCGTCGGTTTATCGCCGTCCGGGTTGGGTATTCTAGAAAACATTATCAACCCCAGTAGATGGAGTTCAAGCAGATGGAGATGGATGACAACAAACGTAGACGGAATATGATCCTCTACGTGCTCATCGCCTTCGTCGTCTACCTCGTGCTCTCGACCGTACTGTTCCCCAACATCGGTCACACGCAGCAGATTACGAAGACCGATTACTCGACGTTTGTCAAAGCGCTCGATAAGAAGAGTGTCGACAAGGTCGAGTACAACACGGACGATTACACGATTTATTACACCAAGAAGGGCGAGGACGAGAACATCGCCTACAAGACGACCGGTGTGCCGAATGACGCGGGCTTTACCGATCGCGTGCTTGAATCTGGCGCCTCGCTTGAGTCGGTTGTTCCCGATAAGAACTCGGGCCTGATGACCTACTACTTGCTCACCCTCATTCTTCCCATAGCCATCTTCTTCCTGATCGGCTGGTGGCTCAACCGCCGCATGAAGAAGGCCATGGGCGATGACGGTCCGTCGATGAACTTTGGCGGCGGTGGTTTTGGCGGCGGTGGACTGGGCAAGTCCGGCGCGCGCGTGATTGCCTCCAAGGACGTGGGCGTGACCTTTAAGGATGTCGCTGGCCAGGAAGAGGCCAAGGAGTCCCTCAAGGAGGTCGTCGACTTTCTGGAGAAGCCGCAGCGCTACGAGGAGATTGGCGCCAAGCTGCCGCGAGGTGCCCTCCTTGTCGGCCCTCCGGGTACCGGTAAAACGCTGCTTGCCAAGGCTGTGGCCGGCGAAGCGGGCGTGCCGTTCTTTAGTATTTCTGGTTCTGAGTTTGTCGAGATGTTTGTCGGCCGCGGCGCCGCCAAGGTTCGCGATTTGTTTAAGCAGGCCAAGGAAAAGGCCCCGTGCATCGTGTTTATCGATGAGATCGATACCATCGGCAAGAAGCGCGATGGCGGTGGCTTTAGTGGCAACGACGAGCGCGAGCAGACGCTCAACCAGCTACTGACCGAGATGGACGGCTTCGATAACCACAAGGGTATCGTCGTTCTCGCTGCTACCAACCGCCCTGACAGCCTTGACCCGGCTCTGCTGCGCCCCGGTCGTTTTGACCGCCGCATTCCCGTTGAGCTGCCCGACCTGACCGGCCGTAAGAACATTCTCGAGTTGCATGCCAAGAGCGTGAAGACGCAGCCGCCGATTGACCTGACCGCGATTGCCCGCGCCACGCCCGGTGCCTCGGGCGCCGACCTGGCTAATATTATCAACGAGGGCGCCCTGCGTGCCGTCCGTGAGGGCCGCAAGCGCGCTACGCAGGACGATTTTGAGGAGTCGGTGGAGGTCGTCATCGCCGGCCAGCAGCGTAAGTCCACGGTGCTGTCCGACCACGAGAAGCAGGTTGTTTCTTACCACGAGATCGGCCATGCCATCGTCGCTGCTCGCCAAAAGGGTTCTGCGCCGGTCACGAAGATCACCATCGTGCCGCGCACGAGCGGTGCTCTGGGCTACACCATGCAGGTCGAGGAGGATGAGCGCTTCCTGACCACACGCCAGGAGGTCCTGGACAAGCTCGCCGTCTATTGCGGTGGCCGTGCAGCCGAGGAGCTCATCTTTGGCGAGATGACGACCGGCGCCGCCAACGATATCGAGCAGGCCACCAAGCTCGCCCGTAACATGGTGACGCGCTTTGGTATGTCCGATGAGTTTGGCATGATGGCACTCGGTACCGTTCAGAATGCGTACCTCAACCAGGACACGTCGCTCACCTGCGCCCCCGGTACGGCCGAGCGCGTGGACGCGATTGTCGCCAAGCTGATCGAAGATGAGCACGA
>URGY01000119.1 GCA_900547505.1 uncultured Collinsella sp. | reverse complement strand
TCGTGGGCGCGGAGATGTGTATAAGAGACAGGTAAAGAGCAGTGCTGCGGCCTCGCCAAACACGCGGCCGGCCGACAGCACGATGCCGGTCACGATGGCGGGCATGGCCTCGGGGACCAGGATGTGCAGCGTAGCCTCCCAGCGAGTAAGGCCCATGGCCAGGCACGCATCGCGCTGGGCCTGCGGCACGTCCTCGAGCGCCTGTTGGATTACGCGCACCAGGATGGGGATGTTGAACATGGTGAGCGCAACGGCGCCGGAGATGATGGAGTACTTCCAGCCCAGCTGCACCGAGAACACCAGAAAGCCGAACATGCCGACGACGATGGAAGGCAGCGAGGACAGCGTCTCGATGGCGGTAGAGGCGATGTCGCGGATAGGGCCGTTCGGCGCGTACTCAACCAGGAAGACCGCTCCGCCTAGGCTGATGGGCACCGAGATGATCAGAGTGATCAGCAGCAGGTAGAACGAGTCGAACAGCTGGTAGAGCACGCCGCCCTGCGTTCCGTTGGCGCGCGACGGCTCTGTGAGAAAGCCCGGCTGGAACAGCGTCGAGATGCCCTCGAACAGGATATAGGCCACCATGGAGATGACGATGAGCATGACGATGGCGACGATCGCCGTCAACACGCCCGTGGCGAAGCGGTCCTGCTTTTGGACGCGCTCGAGTCTCGCTTCGTCGATATGGATGCGCGTGCTAGCCACGAGCCTTCGCCCCCTTGCGGCCGATAAGGTGGATGATCAGGATGAAGATGAGGCTCATGCCCATCAGCAGCAGGCCGAGTGCCCACAGAACATCGTCCTGGGCCGAGCCTTCGGCATAGACCGCCATGGACGTGGTGAGCGTGGTGGTGATGGTGGACGCCGGCGACAGCAGCGACGTCGGCATGGCCTCGATGCCGCCGATAACCATGCGCACGGCGAGCGTCTCGCCAAAGGCGCGGGTCATGCCAAGGATGACCGCAGTCATGAGCGATGGCATGGCGGACTTGAGCACCACGTGCCAGATGGTCTGCCAGCGGGTGTAGCCCAGCGCGAGCGAACCCTGACGGTAGCTATCGGGCACGGCACGCAGGCCATCGACCGAAAGCGTAGTCATAGTCGGCAGGATCATGACGGCTAGCACGATGGCGCCGGGCAAGATGCCCAAGCCCGTGCTTACGTGGAAAATGCTCTTCATAAGGCCGACGACCACGTGAAAACCGATCAGACCAAAGACGACCGAAGGAATGCCAGTCAAAAGCTCAATAAGCGGCTGAAAGACCTTGGAACCAAACTTAGGCTGGATCTCGACTGCAAAGATGGCAGAGCCGATAGCGATGGGCAGCGCGATAAGCGTGGAGAGCACCATGACCGCAAACGAGGTGACGATCAGGGGCAGGGCGCCGGTATAGGGCAGGCCGTTTTCGGCTGTGTTGGCCAGGTCCCACTTGGTGCCGGTAAAGAACTCGACGACCGAGACGCCGTCCTTGAAAAAAGCCGAGAGGCCCTTTTGGGCGACCATAAAGATGAGCGCGGCAACGACAAGCGTCACGAGCGCTACGCACGCGCCCGTGACGCCCAGGCCCACGTTCTCAAGGTCGCGCTTTGGCAGCTGTTTTGCCATTGCAAACCTTTCCGGGGGCGATTACTTATTTAGCAGAGACCTTGCCGCTGGCGTCCTTTACGACCTTCATGGCAGAAACGGGGATAAAGCCCTGCTCCTCGACGAGCTTGCCCTGGACGTCGTCGGAAAGCATGAACTCCAGGAATGCCTTGGTGGCCTCGTCGGCGTCCTTGGAGCAGTACATGTGCTCGGTAGCCCAGATCTTGAAGGAGTCATCGGTGACGTTCTTACTCTTGGGCTCGATGCCCTCGACCTTGATGGCGTTGAACTTGGAGTCGTCGAAGTGCGAGAAGTCGAGGTAGGAGATGGCGTTATCGGTGCTGGCCATCTGAGTCTGGACATCGCCGGACTTGTCGAGCTCGGCGTCGCCCTTAAAGTCGACGGCCTCGTCGCCAAAGACGGCAGCCTCAAAGGTAGCGCGAGTGCCGGAGCCGGCCTTGCGGTTGAGGACGACGATGGTGGCGTCGTCGCCGCCGACCTCCTTCCAGTTGGTGATCTGGCCGGAGAAGATGCCCTTGAGCTGCTCGAGGGACAGATCGTCGACCTTGACGTTCTTGGAGACAACAGGACCCATGCCCACGACGGCAACCTCGTGGTCGACGAGGTTCTTGACCTGGTCGGCCTCGAGCTTGGTCTCGGCGAAGACGTCGGAGTTACCGATGGTAACGGTGCCGGCGGCGACAGCGGTCAGGCCCTTGCCCGAACCGTTGCCCGAGCCGGAGACGGAGACATCGGGGTTGGCGTCCATGAACTTCTCGGCAGCGGCCTCGACGAGAGCCTGGAACGAAGAGGCACCGTCGTAGGTCACCTCGCCGGAGACGGACTCGGCAGCAGCGGCGCTACCCTTGTCGGCGGCATCGGATGCGCCGGAGCCGCCGCAACCAACGAGACCGAGACCGACGATGCTGGCAAGACCACCAGCGAGGCCGAGGAACTGACGACGAGAATAAGCCTGATCGAGCATGATCTTCCTTTCATACATGCGACTCGCGGGCACCCTGCCCGCTTTGCTGTTTGGAAAGATACGACCCCGATCGGGTAGCGCCCGCGCCAACTGCGGTTTCTTACGGGCATTTGATAGACCCTTACCGCAAGCGCAGCACGGCCTTTACAAACGAATAACAATCCAGCGCCAAACATGGCCAGCCTTTTACACCAATAAAAACAAAGTTGCGGTGAAATAGTTCCTGCTTGGCCATCAAATGGCCCATTCTAGGAACTATTCCACCGCAACTTAGATTGGGAAACCGCGAAACCTTAAAGCTCTAATTCATTCAAACGAAGGATCGCAACAATATAGATCTTGAGCGCCTGCTTGAGCTGCTCTTCGTTGGCGCACTCGTTGGGACCGTGCATCTGGCCGCCCCATGCGGGCAGCTCCAGGCCGGTCTCCTCGGGGCCAAACGAGACGGCGCGGGCAAAGTTGCGCGCGTACGTACCGCCGCCCATGGCAAAGGGCTCAGCATGCTTGCCCGTAAACTCGTTATAGGTATCGATAAGCGCCTTCACGGCCGGATCGTCGGCAGACACCGAGAACGGCACCTTTGCATGACCCAGGCGACACGTCACGTCAAAGCGCCCCACGAGCGGCTCGAGCTGCTCGCGGATGGTATCGGCGCTCGTGCTATCAGGGAAACGCACGTCGATGACCTGCTCGATATGGCCATCCACCACGCGGATGACGCCGGGGTTGCAGGTGAGCGGGCCAAACGCCGGGCTCGTCGCGTCGATACCCAGGCCGCGACCATAGGCGTCCGCATGCACAAAGGCCAAAAACTTGACAAACTCGTGCTCGGCAGGCGTCAGCAGGCGCTCGCCGCGGGCACCAAACGCGTCCTCGGCCTCGCGCAGATACGACACGATCAGGCCGACGGCATTGATCGTCCCCTCGGGCATCGAGGCGTGACCGCCAATACCGTGGGCGAAAATCTGCACATGACCATTGTCGAGAGCCGTGATCTCCAGGCGGTCAGCATTCTCGACCGGCGCCGGCAGCTCATCGGCGGCAATCGCGAGCTCGCAGATGGACTGCGACGGAATGGCATTGCTCGCCTCGGCGCCGCTCCACGACACGAGGCGCCCGCCGTCGATCTTGGGACTCACGAACGTCGCCCCAAACTGGCCCTTCTCGGCATTGCAGACCGGGAACTCGGCATCGGGCGTAAACAAAAAGTCGGGGTCTGCGTGGTTCTCCAGATAATGGTGAACGTCGGACATGCCCACTTCCTCATCGCAGCCCAGCAGCGCGCGGAAGGTGTAGCGCGGAACAATGCCGTGCTTGAGCAGGTACGCGCCGGCATAAAGCGACAGCACTGCCGGGCCCTTGTCGTCGATCACGCCGCGACCGAGCAACCAGCCCTCGCGACGCTCCATCGCGAACGGATCGGTGTTCCAGCCAGGGCCGGCGGGAACCACGTCCACGTGGCAGATAGTCGCGAGCTGCTTGTCGCCGCGGCCCGGGATATCGGCGATTCCCACATAGCCCTCGTCGTCGCTCGTCTGATAGCCGAGCTTCTGCGCGATGCCGAGCGCGCAATCGAGCGCGTCACGGACCGGGCGGCCAAACGGCGCGCCGGGCTCCGCATCGGCAGAAACTGCCACGGAAGGATAACTCACCAGCTGCTCGATATCAGCGACGACATCCTCCCAGACCTCGTCGACATACTCAGCGACGCTCTGCTCCACCTGATTCATGGACGACCTCCTTACCAATGAGCGACGGGTACGCCCGCCCCTCACATTATGTCTATTAGATAGCGAAAAGTTTAGCAAGCTCGGCCACCGAGTGCACCACCGCATCGGCGCCCGCGGCCTCGTGCTCCCCCGGCGCTGCCGCGCCCGAATAGATGCCGATGCACGGCACGCCCATCGCGTGTGCGCCCTCCACATCGTTAAAGCGATCGCCGATCATCACGGCATCGTCGGCCGTCGCGCCGAGCGCCGCCAGGGCATCGCGAACCGAATCGGCCTTGGTCTCGCGTCCCTGCGGCGGATTCATGCCAACCACCGCCTCAAACTGCGAAAGCCCCAGCTCGCCCACCATGTCGATGCACTTTGCCTCCATGCGCGACGTCGCCACGGCCAAGCGATGCCCCTGCGCGACAAGGCCATCGAGCAGCTCGGGAATTCCATCGAACACGGGATACTCTTCCGGTCCCAGCTCATCAAAAAAGGCACGGTACTCGTCGGCCACCACGAGAGCCTCCTCGCGGGAAAAGCCGTAAAAGTCGTGGAAGCTCTTCCACAGCGGAGGCCCGATCATGCGGCGCAAGTCACCCATCTGCGCCTCCGAAAACCCGCGCGCGGCCAACGTCTTGCGCGTCAAGGTCATCACCGCCCGACCCGTATCTGCCACCGTGCCGTCAAAATCGAACAGCACAACCGGCCGCTTGCATATCTCCAGCGCCGCCATCGGCATCCCTCTTCCCCAGTTGATGATTTCCACACCGTCACTTCAAACTGTTGACTATTCAACAATTGAATCTAGCAATGTAGAGCAACTCCACTATACTTGTCGCACTTTGCTCTCAGAAGGCGGCGCGCAAGCGCCCCAACGAAAGGTGCAATTATGTCTTTTGCCATCATAACCGACTCCACGTCGGACATCTCCCCCGCCCGCGCCCAAGAGCTCGGCATTTACGTGATTCCGCTGCATGTGATTATCGAGGGCGAGGACCTGCTCGACCAGGTGCAGATTACCGCCCAGGAGTACGTCGCGCGCATGGCTGGCTCCGAGCAGCTGCCGCACACCTCGCAGCCGAGCGCCGGCGAGTTCAAGGCACTCTTTGACCGCGTGCGCGCCGACGGCCACGATAGCGCCATCTTTATCTCGCTGTGCAGCGAGTGGTCCGCCTGCTATGCCAACGCCAGTCTGACGGCCGAAACGCACGAGCTCGACGTGCGCTGTATCGACTCGCGCACCGGCTCGGGTGCCGAGGGCCTGCTGGTGGAGTACGCACTGGCCATGCGCGAGGACGGTCGCAGCCTGGACGAAACCGAGGCGCAGATCCGCGCGACACTGCCCGACGCCCACCTGCTGCTGATTCCCCTGTCTCTTATACACATCTGACGCTGCCGACGAAT
>URGY01000118.1 GCA_900547505.1 uncultured Collinsella sp. | reverse complement strand
GATCTACACAAGGCTATTCGTCGGCAGCGTCAGATGTGTATAAGAGACAGCGTTCCCTCCAGCGCAAAGACCCCGCGCTCAGGCGCATAGACGCCCGTCGCGAGCTCCGTGGAGCCACCGCCCGAATCGGCGACGATGATGCGCTCGCCAGCAAAGTCGTGTGCCACGCCAAAAAACGTCAGGCGTGCCTCGACCTCGCCCGGAATCACCTGCGGTTCGAGCCCCAGATCGCGCAGACCGTCCAGCAGCAGCGCGGCATTGGACGCATCGCGCGCGGCACTCGTGCAGGTGGTGCAGACGCACGCGGCCCCAAAGGTACGGGCTTCGTCCACAAATATGCGGCACGCAGCGAGCACGCGCTCAACGGCCGCCTCGCAAAAGCGCCCCGTCGCGTCCACGCCATCGCCCAAGTCGGTGATCTCGGTATGCTTGGACGATTCCACGATCGCCCCGGCCTCGACCTGCGCCAACACCAGTCGCGACGACACCGTTCCCAGGTCAATCGCGGCCACCTTATATCGTTTGCAGTCTGCCATTGCGGGCTCCCCTCCGGGCGCTATTTGCCGTTGGACACGACCGTCTGGCCCTCGACGCCGTTAAACCCAAACAGCATGTCGAGCGCCTGGATGTACCACGGCGCGTCCTTGCCGACTTCTTCGATTTCCTTGGCAACTTCGCTGGCCTTCTTGGCGTTCGACGACTTCTGGCTCGACGAGGCATCCGAATCGCCGTCCAGGCCCTGCACTTCAATCCTCTTCTCGCCGGGCATCACCAGGCCCAGGTCCTCGGATGCCGCGTCCTTGATACCCTCCTCCGAGAGCAGCTTGTCGACGCTTTTTTGCAGCTCATCATTGTATTGCTGGCGAATCTCGACCTGCTTGGCCAAGATATCGCTCGAACGCTTTGCCACGTACAGGTCGCGCACGGGGAAATACAGGCTCACGAGCACCAGGGCAACGACGATGCCGATGAATAGCCCTCGCTGAGGACCGTGGGTAAAGTCGTAGATCGCCTTGACCACCGCGTTGTCGTTGGCGTAGTGCATAAAGTCCGAGCCCGAAAGACGGTTCGAGGGCCTGCTCGACCTGTCGTGCGTCTGAGCCGAGGGACGCGACGCATGCGACGAACGTGCCGGGCGCACCGGTCCATCTGCCGAAGTATTCACTTGAGCATTGGGGCGCGAGGTACTTGTCGGGCGCTGCGTGGAGCAGTCGGCACCGGCGTAGGCGGACCCACCGAGCTGCACCGTGCGCGCACGGCGAGGCGACGGCTCACGCGAACCGGCGGAATAGTACCTGTTGTCGTAAATCTGATCCATGTGCGCCTTGTGCGGTTGAGGTTTGTTTGCGCTAAGTCCTTTAGTTATAGCACGAGCACCCGCACCGCCTTCGACAGCCTTTGCTCGACATAAAAAAGGCGCTGAGCCATATGGCCCAGCGCCCACAGCGCTTTGCGGCGTCCAGCCAAGGCGGGGCGGAACCGAGTCAGCCTCCCCCTCGCCAAATTCGCCCGTTTAGCGAATGTTGTAGAACGCGGCCTTGCCGGCGTAGCGCGCGCTGCCCTCGAGCTCGTCCTCGATGCGGATGAGCTGGTTGTACTTGGCGATACGGTCGCTACGGCACGGGGCGCCCGACTTGATCTGGCCGGCGTTGACGCCCACGACCAGGTCGGCGATCGTGGAGTCCTCGGTCTCGCCGGAGCGGTGGCTCACGATGCAGGCGTAACCGGCCTCCTTGGCGGTCTCGATGGCCTCGAGCGACTCGGTGAGCGTGCCGATCTGGTTGACCTTGACCAGGATCGCGTTGGCGGCACCCAGCTCGATGCCCTTCTTGAGGCGCTCGGTGTTGGTGACGAACAGGTCGTCGCCCACCAGCTGCACCTTGTTGCCAATGCGACGGGTGAGCTCGACCCAGCCGTCCCAGTCCTCCTCGGCCATACCGTCCTCGATGGAGATGATGGGATAGGTGTCGACGAGCTTCTCCCAGTAATCAACCATCTGGGCACTCGTGTACTCCACGCCCTCGCCCTTGAGCTCATACATACCGGTCTCAGCGTTGTAGAACTCGGTGGACGCCGGATCCATGGCGTACATGAAGTCGACGCCGGGCTTAAAGCCAGCCTTCTCGACGGCCTTGGTGATGTACTCGAACGGCTCGGCATTGGTCTTAAGGTTGGGGGCAAAGCCGCCCTCGTCGCCCACGCCGCCGCCCAGGCCGGCCTCGTGCAGCACGCCCTTGAGGGTGTGGTAGACCTCGGCGCACCAGCGCAGGCCCTCGGCAAAGCTCGGGGCGCCCACCGGCATGATCATGAACTCCTGGAAGTCGACGTTGTTGTCGGCATGCACGCCGCCGTTGAGGATATTCATCATAGGTGTGGGCAGCAGGTGGGCGTTGACGCCACCCAGGTACTGGTACAGCGACAGGCCCGCCGACTCGGCAGCGGCGCGGGCAACGGCCAGCGACACGCCCAGGATGGCGTTGGCACCGAGCTTGGTCTTGTTGGGGGTACCGTCCGCGGCAATCAGCGCGGCATCGACGGCGCGCTGGTCGAAGGCATCGAGACCCACGACGGCGTTAGCGCACTCGTTGTTGACGTGCTCGACGGCCTGCGAAACGCCCTTGCCCAGGTAGCGACCTTTGTCGCCGTCGCGCAGCTCGCAGGCCTCAAAGGCGCCGGTCGAAGCACCCGAAGGCACCATTGCGCGGCCAAAGCTGCCGTCCTCGAGCACGACCTCGACCTCGACGGTGGGATTGCCGCGGCTGTCGAGCACCTCGCGACCGTAGACGTCCAAAATATCGCTCATGTTGTCTCCCTCTCACTTGGAAACGTAGTGGATGCAAGCGACCGGCTGACCGTGCACCGTCGGTGCGTCTCCGTAAGTTAGCCATGTCGCACTTTTTGCATTATGCCCTAAGTTAGCCGAGGGATACACTTGATTTTCGAAAAATTTAGCGGGAACGATGAGGCGTGTCGGCCCGTCGTTCCCGCAGTCTTACTCCTCCGCCTTTGCGGCATCCCACAGGTCGTTGAGGCCGTGGGTCGAAAGCTCGGCAAGATCCACGTGGGCATCGGCCGCCATCTGCTCCATCGCGGCCCAGCGGCGGCGGAACTTTGCCGTGCTGGCACGAAGGGCGCTCTCGGCGTCGATGCCCTCCTTGCGCGCGACGTTGACCAGGGCAAAGAGCAGATCGCCAAACTCCATCTCGCGCTCGGGCGAGCCAGGGGCCTCGGCCTCAAACTCGGCACGCTCCTCGGCGACCTCGTCCCACACATCCTGGACCGTCTCCCACTCAAAGCCCACGGCAGCCGCCTTGCGCGACACCTTCTGAGCCTGCATCAGCGCCGGTAGATGCGTGGGCACGCCGTCGAGCAGGCCCTCGGGCGCAGCCTCGCCTGCCGCCACGGCCTTGTCCTTGGCAGCCCTCTCGGCAAGCTTAACCTCGTCCCAAATCTTGAGTACCTCGTCGGAACTGTCGGCATCCACATCGCCAAACACGTGCGGATGACGGCGAATGAGTTTGGCGTCAATATCGCGCGCCACGTCGGCCAGCGTAAACTCGCCGGCGTCCGCCGCAATCTGCGCATGCAGCACGACCTGCATGAGCACGTCGCCCAGCTCCTCGCGTAGGTGAACCGCGTCGTCCGCCTCGATGCAGTCGAGCGCCTCGTAGGCCTCCTCGATCATGTTCTTGCCAATGCTGCGGTGCGTCTGTTCGCGGTCCCACGGGCAGCCATCGGGCTGACGCAGACGCCAGACGGTCTGCACCAGATGCTGCAGCTCGGTCGACGCGTCTACCAGCGTGGACAGATCGCGCGAGCCCTCGGCATTTTGCTGAGCCATGTGCTGCGCCATGGCTACTCCTCCTCCATGACCACGTGGCGGAACGCGCCGCCCTCGTAGATGCCGTAGCTGTGCGAGCCGTCCTTGGGGATGCTCACGCTACCGGGGTTGAAGAGCCACAGGCCCGGGTGCGCGGCGCTTTCCTCGTTGACCTTGATGTGCGTATGGCCGTAGACGAGCGCGGAGCCCTCGGGCAACGCGGGCGCGTGGTCGACGCTGTTGTGCATGCCGGCGCCAAAGACATGGCCGTGCGTCAGGAACAGCTCGCGGCCGGTCTCGTCGAACAGCGTGGCATAGTCGGCCATGACGGGGAAGTCGAGCACCATCTGGTCGACCTCGGCGTCGCAGTTGCCGCGCACCGCGATGATGCGGTCGGCCAGGGCGTTGAGCAGCGGGATTACGCGCTTGGGGGCGTAATCGCGCGGCAGGTCGTTGCGCGGACCGTGGTAGAGCAGGTCGCCCAGCAGCACGATGCGGTCAGGCTGCTCGAACTCGATGGCGGCGCAGAGGCGCTCGGTCCAATATGCCGAGCCGTGGATATCGGAGGCGATGAGGTATTTCATGGGGAGATCCTTTCGAATGGGGTTGATATGGCTAGGCGCAGGATGTCGCCACCAGCCGCGTTATTCAAATCGCAGTGCCGCGCTCTGGGCCGTCTGCATCACGCGCTGGAGCGGCACATTATGCTCGCGAGCGAGACGGGCGCAGTCCTCGTACTCGGGCGCTGCACGCTCGCTGCCATCGGGCAGGGTTGCCACCTTTACGGCCACCTCGCCCCAAGGCGTCGCCACTTGTTCAAAGTGGCGCGGCAGGCAGACGCGCTCCATGACCTGGCGGCGGATGCCATTGGTCGTAGTTTCCAAAAAGATAATCGTCTGTAGACGTTCGATATCCTCATGCGAGCAGATCACCTGCAGCTGCCAGCCGGGACGGCCTTTCTTGCAATAAACGGGCAGCCAGTGCACCTCACGCGCACCGGCCTCGCGCAGGCGGTCGGCGGCGTAGGCGAGCACCTCGGGCGACGCATCGTCGATGTCGCATTCCAGCTTGACGATGGTCTCGGGCGCATCGGTCTCGCGAGACAGCGGAGATTTGCTATCGCATGGCATACGGTCCGGCTCCTTTCCGCACGGGCTCGTTTTGTTCATCCAAACGCTAGCACATCGCGGGCGGCGTGGGGGCGGCGTCATGGGATGGGCGGGACTTTTGCCCGTCGCGGACGTCGGCATGCGCCGGGATCGTCCTCGCCCCTATCCAAACGTGTACGTCAGCCTCCAAACATGTCATTTTTTGTCGGTTTTGGAGGCTGACGTACATGTTTTGAGGCAGGGTCGATGTCGTGCGGCAGCCCTTGCGCGCCGCCTGCCCTTTCCAGTCGGTTTCGACTTGTGGCGTTCCCGTCGCGCCAGGGGTCGCGCCATTACAATGGAGCGGATTCGCCAAATGCAAAGGAGTCGCCATGTCCGCCAGCCCGCTGGTCGATTGCCATACTCATACCTCGTTTTCGGATGGCCATGCCTCGTTTGAGGACAACGCCCGCGCTGCTGCCGCCGCCGGCTGCCGCGTTATGGTCTCGACTGACCACCTCACCCTGCCCGCCAGCATGGACGCCAACTGCGAAGTGCAAGTTGTCGAGGGCGACCTGACGGCGCATCGCCTAGCATTTGAGGATACCCGCAAGCTTGCCGCGCAGATCGCGTCGGAGCTCGAGCTTATCTATGGCTTTGAATGCGATTGGTACGAGGGCTGCGAGCCTTTGGTTGAGCGCTGGTCCCAGGGCGCCGTCGTGCGCCTGGGCAGTGTGCATTGGATTGGCCTGTCTCTTATACACATCTGACGCTGCCGACGAATAGCCTTGTG
>URGY01000117.1 GCA_900547505.1 uncultured Collinsella sp. | reverse complement strand
GATCTACACAAGGCTATTCGTCGGCAGCGTCAGATGTGTATAAGAGACAGAGCGAAACCACGCGCTCGTTGAGGTGCTGGGCGCCAAGTGAACCGCCAAAGACGAGCAGCAGCGTAGCGTCCTCGGGAACGCCAAGTGCCTTGCGGCCGCGAGCGCGATCGCCCTCGATTACCGAGCGACGTACGGGGTTGCCGGTCATGAGCACGTGGTCAGGGTCACCTTCGCGCTCAAAGACCGAACGCGCTGCCGGCACCGAGATGCACACGCGGGCGGCGTGGGAGTTCATCATCTTGTTGGCCAGGCCCGGAACAGAGTTCTGCTCATGCAGCAGATACGGAACGCCTGCGTCCTTGCACCACCCCAGCAGCGGAACCTCGACATAGGCACCAAAACCGATGGCGGCATCGGGCTTGCCGACCTTTGAGAAATGACTGGCGAGCGCACGCTTGGCCTTGTTGACACGCCACAGCGAGGTCAGCGCCGTCCAAGGACGGGAGCGGTCGAAGCCCGTGACCGTAATGGGCACAAAATCAAACCCAGCCTCGGGGACCAGACGACCCTCGAGCTTGCGCGACTGGCCCACGAACACAACGTGGTGGCCACGATCACGCAGCTCTTCGGCCAAGGCGAGCGCGGGGTTGATGTGTCCTGCCGTGCCGCCGGCTGCAATAGCAACGGTCATCTTATCGGTCATGGTAGTCCCTTCGTACACGCGGTCCCTGGTCGTCGGTGCGCAGACGCGCCGACGGGTCCGAGTTCAAATCGATTCGATTATATCCGCCGCCCGCATTGCGAGGAGTGGGGCGTTGGGGACGACCTTGCGGCGCCGTTCGCTGACGCGGGCGGGCTGCCGGCTCGGTCGCAGAGCCATCCAGGACGGTAAAACCGTTACGCGAAGATCGCTCGCCGCGCACGTGGGGCACGCCGGCTGTACTCTCATCCATAACGGCAAAGCTCTCGCGGCGACGGTCGTACTCATCGCGGCGGGCGCTCTCGTACGAAACGCGCAGGATCAACCCGGCAAGCATAAGCGACACAATAATCGACGAACCGCCGTAGCTAATAAACGGCAACGGTTTGCCCGTCATGGGAAACACGTTGAGGATGCCCAACGCGTTAATCAAAAACTGCACCGCGAGAATGACCGCGGAGCCAGACGCCATAAGCGCGCCCCGACGATCGGTCGCCTGCTCGGCAATGCGAAACGCCGAGTAGATCAGCATCGCAAACACCAAGAAGAACAGCACGGTTCCGACAAAACCGACTTCCTCGCCAATGATGGCCAGGATGTAGTCATTGTGCGCCTCGGGCAGATACGAGTACTTCATGGTTGAGTTGCCGATGCCACGGCCGAACAGACCGCCCGAGGCAAAGGCCATGATGGCAAGCGTGGCCTGATAGCCGTCACCATACTCGTCGGCCCAAGGGTTCAAGGCAACCTGAATACGCACCATACGGTACGGCTCTGCAACAAGCGCAATCACGATCACGAGAATGCCGAAGATTAGCACGCCGATGATAAATCTGGGGTCGAGACCCGCAAACAACGCCATGCACATGAGGGTCAACAGGATGATCAGGACAGTACCGAAATCGGGCTGGATAAAGATCAGAAAGAGCGAAATGCCCAAGTAGATGCCCATCTTGCGAAGGAATTCGTTGATGTTGCCACCGGGCGAAAAGAAACGATCAAGCATGATGGCCGAATACGCAATGGCAAATGGCTTTAAAAACTCGGAAGGCTGGAACTGAATACCGGCGATGTTGAGCCAGCGCGTGGCGCCACGGCTGCCGCTGCCCACCAAGAACACCAGAAGCAGTAGCCCCATCATGCCGATGAGGAAGATCCTGAGCACGTCTTCCCCAAACCAACTGTCCGGCAAGATGCGCGCGATGGCAACCATGGCCAGCACGCCAACTCCGGCAAACGCGGCTTGTCGAAACAGAAAAAACGTCGCCGAGCCATTCTCGTGCAGCGCCTCGACCGAAGACGCCGAGTACACCATCAGCAGGCCAAAACATACCAAGGTAAACAGGCAGGCCATGAATATCAAACGGGGGCGCATGATACGAGCGGGAACGCCGGCAATATAGCGTTCGCTAAACGTCTGCCCGCCGCGACCGGAACGCGGTGTGCTGCGCCGCGAGGAAGCACGGTCCGAGTCGGGCCTCCTCATACCTTGTCGGGGGCTCTCCTCTCTCACCGGCAACCCCTATTCCATTTGCGATTTCGCCGCAGCGGCAAGCTGGGCCACATAGTCCTTAAACACGCGGCCGCGCTCCTCATAGCCCGAGAACTCATCGAACGAAGAGCAGGCAGGAGAAAGTAAGATCACATCGCCACGGCTCGACAGCGAACGGGCGACGTCCACGGCATCGCGCAGGTCATCCGCCTGGGCGATATCCACATCGCCATCGACATCGGCCTCGTCCATAGCGGCGGTGAAACGCTCGCGCGCATCGCCAAAGCAGACGACCGAGCGTACGTTATCCATAACAACGCGCGCGAAGTCCGTGAGCGGCGTGCCCTTATCGTGGCCGCCGAGCAGCAAGATCACGTCGTCATCGGGAAATGCCGTCAGCGCCTTCTCGACCGCATCGGTGTTGGTCGCCTTGGAATCGTTGACGTAGCGCACGCCGTCAATCTCGCCACACGGCTCCACGCGGTGCTCGAGCGGCTGGAACGAGGCCAGACCGCGGCAGACACCATCGACATCGGCACCGACTGCCAGGGCAGCCGTGGCAGCGCACAGGGCATTGATAACATTGTGATGGCCCGAGATCTTGAGCTCGGATGTAGCGATGAGCGGGGTCTCGACGCCCTTCAGGCGCACGATCATCTTGCCATCGCGCACAAAGGCGGCATCCTCGCCCTCGGGCTCGTCAAAAGCGACCTTGCAGATGCGACGACCCGGCGTGTAGATGTACTCATCGAACTCGTGAATGCCGGCGTCTTCGACGTCGACAACCGCCAGATCGTCATCGACCATATTGTCAAACAGTTTGATCTTGGCAAGCGCATAGTTCTTATGGCTCTTATGCCAGCCCAAGTGGTCGGGAGTGATGTTGAGCAGCACCGCCACGCGAGGATGAAGCTCGGCGGTCGTAGCAATCTGGTAGCTCGAGAGCTCGGCCACAAACCACTCGTTATGAGCTCGGCCGTCAATCTCGTTGACCGGCGGCTCGCCGATGTTGCCGACAGCTACGCTGGCCTCACCGGCAGCCTTGAGCAGATAATCAGTCAGCGACGTGGTAGTCGTCTTGCCGTTGGTACCCGTAATGGCAATCCAGTTATCGGGCGACAGGCGATAGGCAAACTCGGGCTCACCCATAATCTGGGCGGCATGCTCGCGCCCGGCCTTAAAGAAGCCCGAGAACTCCGAGATGCCCGGGCACGTCACGCATACGTCATAGGCGCCCTCGACCTGTTCGGTCCCATAGACAAACGACGCACCAGCAGCCTCGAGCGCACGCGTGGCGTCATTGGGCTCAGAGGTGCCGCCGCCATACACGGTAACGGCACTTACGCGCTCGGGATGTGCCAGCGCCCAGCGGGCGACATCGAGACCGGATTTGCCCTGACCCAAAACGAGCAGGCTAAAGACATCAGCAAGAGGCATGAAAGACCACTATCCCAACTGGAAGAACAAAGCAAGGCCAACGGCACCAAAGGCCGCAGCGATAATCCAAAAACGGATGACGACCTTGGTCTCGGCCCAGCCCTTCTTTTCGAAATGATGATGGATGGGCGCCATAAGGAAGACGCGCTTGTGCGTAAAGTGGAAGTAGACAACCTGAATCATGACCGACAGGGTCTCAACGATAAACAGGCCGCCGATGATGAGGGAGACGACCTCGGTGTTGGTCATGATGGACGTGCAGGCAAACGCTGCGCCCAGGGCAAGCGAGCCAGTATCGCCCATAAAGATGCTCGCCGGATAGCAATTGAACCACAGAAAGCCCAAGCAGGCACCGGCACACGCGGTGCAGAAGATGGACAGGTTCACGTCTCCGTGCAAAAACGCCATGGCAGCCATGGCGAGCATGGCGATCATGGAGGTGCCGCCAGCAAGACCGTCAAGGCCATCGGTCAGGTTCACGGCATTAGAAAGACCGGCGATCATCAGCCAGCAAAAGACAATGTAGAGCCACGGGAACGAAAGGCCGCAGATGGTGGTCGAAAGAACACCGAGGTCAATCGTCAGGCCGCCGGGAAAACGAATCTCGGGGGCGACGCCGCACCAGTTGACGGCAAGTACCGTAAAGGTGACACAGATAATGGTTAGGCCGATCATCTTGGCATGAGGCGTCAGACCGAGCGAGCGCCCATGCGTAACGGAGGTCAGGTCGTCGATCAGGCCCAGCACGCCGGTCGCCAGCGTGGCGAGCAGCACGAGCACGAGCTCGGTGGTGAGCTTGCCCATCAGCAGGCAGGTCAGCGAGATCGCGACGAGGATGACAACGCCACCCATGGTGGGCGTTCCCTGCTTAACCAAATGACGCTTGGGGCCGTCGGCACGAACCTGCTGGCCGATACCCTCGACCTTGAGCAGCTTGATCCACCACGGCATGAGCAGCAGCGCAATGGCAGCGGCGATGCCAAGCCCCAAAAAAGCCTGATACGTTGGATACGAGGGATTGCCGAACATGGGCTAGCACACACCTTCCACAAAGCGGTCGAGCTCAACAAAACGGGAACCCTTGACCAGTACAACATCATGTTTTTCAAGCGCGCCGCCCATGCGGTCGAGCACCTGCTGATAATCGGAGAACACCTGGATGCGGTCCTCGTCCATGCCCATCATGCGCGCGGCATCGGCCATAAGCTGGGCCAGCTCACCACCCACGCACGCCAGCATGTCGAGCTTCTTGGCGGCGGCATAGGCGCCCACGAGCTCATGCATGCGAGGAGCCTCATCGCCCATCTCGCCCATCTCGCCCAGGATCGCCATGCGAGACCCCGTGCACGAAAGCGAGCACAGCAGATCGAGGCCAGCAGCCATGGATTCGGCACTGGCGTTATAGGAATCGTCGATGACGCGGGCACCGCTCTTGGCGCGCTTGATCTCTTGGCGGTGACCGGTGATCGTGAGGCCCCTAAAGGCAGCATCGATCTGCTCGGGCGTCACGCCCAGGCGATAGGCAACCGCGGCGGCCTTAACGGCATTTGGGACGGACTGCACGCCGGGGATGGCAAGCATGGTATCGATTGTCTCGCCCTGACCAAAATCGAGCGTAAAGACCGGACGGCCCTCGTCATCAACTCGAACGTCGCGGGCACGGACCTCATCATCGTCCGAGACGCCGGCCAGCATCACGTCGATACCAGCAGGCTGGGCGAACGTATCGCGAATGAACGGCGTAAAGTCGTCCTCGCCGCCCAAAACCAGCAGCGGCAAGAAGTCGCCAGCGGCGCACATACCCTGGACAATCTCGGCCTTAGCGCGGGCGATGTTCTCGCGGCTACCCAAAATGCCGATATGAGAGGTACCAATCTTGCTCACGATGGCAAGGTTGGGATTGGCGGACTGGGACAGGCGCTCGATCTCGTGGAAATGGTTCATGCCCATCTCGAGCACCAGGACCTCGGTATCGGCCGGAGCGGAAAGCACCGTGAGTGGCATGCCGATCAGGTTATTGAAATTGCCCTTGGTGGCCCAGACACGATAGCGCTTGGCGAGCACAGCGGCGAGCACGTCCTTGG
>URGY01000116.1 GCA_900547505.1 uncultured Collinsella sp. | reverse complement strand
TCGGCGAGCGCGGTCATCTTCTTGCCGGTCTCGTAGAGCGCCTTGCCGTCCTCGAGATAGCCCTCCTGGTCGAAATGCATGATCTCGATCTTCTCGGTTTCCTTCATTTGTCTCTCCTTTCTGGGGTTGTTTCCACATCCCCCATGCCAACGGGCATCAAAACCCGCTTACATTCCGTAACACTCAGCCGCTTTGGCCTTAAGCGCATTGACTGACTCTTCGTAGCCCTCTGCCTTGACCTCCATTTGCTTGGAGACAGCATCGAGATACGGGTGAACGTCCCATGACTTCAGACGCTCGGCGATTATTGCCGCAATCGTCTGGAAGAACACGAGATTGGGAATTGCGCTGAGCAGCGGAGCCACCTGAGGCACCACAACCTCGTGAGCCCCACCCTTGGGATGGGCCGTGAGCAGCACCGTTTTTGTCGTAACGTTCGATAGCGCATCGGCGATATTCGCAAGACGCTCCGACCCCTGCGGATCGTCGACAATAAACACCAGATAGCCCGGAACGATCTGCATCTCGGGACCGTGGACGAACTCCTCGCCTTCGTGATGCATGGCAGGAATCTTGATGGTCTCGCTCAGCTTGAGCGCTGCCTCCTCGGCAACACCATAGTTGGGGCCGTTGCCGACGACCATAGCGGGCGTGTGCTCAGAAAGCTCGAGCATGTGGTCTTGGACATATGCCTCGGCGGTCTTGCACATCACGGCATTGGCCTGGATAGCCTCGCGCAGGTCATCAAGACGCTGGGCAACGCCCTTGGCGTCAATCGTTCCGCGCGCCTGACCGCCGTAAATACCAAAGAGCACCAGGTACTCAACGAGAACCTCGACGCCCAGAGTCACAAAGTCCACCGACTCGACGCCCACACCGTAGTCAAGAACGATGTCAGCGTGTTCCTTGATGGGTGCCTCGACGTTTGCCGTGAGCGCAACTGCAGCCATATCGTGTGCGCGCATGTAATCGAGCGCCGCAATCGTATTGGTTGAATAGCCGCTCTGCGAGACGGCAATGTTAAGCGCATGCTGTGGATAGGTGTGTTCAAAATCGACGAAGGCCTCGGGCGTCACAACGGACACCTGCATCTGCAGCGCATCTTGCAGGTAATCGCGGGCGCAATCCGCAGCATGGCGCGACGAACCCGAAGCAACGATGCGCAGCGCGTCAAAAGAACCGGACTGGAAAATATCAACGAGCTGCGCTACCAGCTCAGACGAACGCTCGAGGTTCTCTCCCATACGCACATGGGCAAGCTGAACGTAATCGAGCATCTTCATCGTCTCACCTCGTAACAAATCATTAGTATTTGATACCAATCACAGTTACAGGTTACGGCTTTTTGATACCTCTTTGTCGATTAATTTATCCCCATCGGCGAACGGTCGATTTTGAGCCCTGTAAGGTTGTATATACGGTCGGTCAAATTGCCCAAACAGACCGGCCGTTACCGTGCGTGATGCAAAACACCAGCTAGTACGTATAGGTGTAGCCGCCCGCATCGCCGCGGTTAAACGACTTGACGTACTCGATCGCTTGGCCGCTCGCATCGAAGCTTACGCACTCCAGTGTCAAGGCAAGATCGCCCTGCTCCAGTCCAAGCAGGCCGGCATCTCGTGCACCCAGTGCTTCGATATCGAGCTTTTCCTGCGCCATGACTGGCTTTCGGCCCAGCATCTCATAGGTTTCGTACAAACTGAAGACCGACACGTCAATATCTTCGATGGTTGGGAACAGCAGGCAGGGAATCAGCGCCGTCTCAATCGATACGGGGCTACCGTTTATGCAGTTCAGGCGTCGAATGGAATAGAGCAGGTCGTCCTCGGCGATGCCAAACAGGTCGGCATAATATGGGCCCGCATAACGCT
Source organism: uncultured Collinsella sp. (assembly GCA_900547505.1). GTDB lineage: Bacteria > Actinomycetota > Coriobacteriia > Coriobacteriales > Coriobacteriaceae > Collinsella. Next base: position 3,854 of record URGY01000116.1, on the reverse strand, counting down.
TGGAACGCGCGAGAATACGGACGGACGGCTCGCCGCCCGAAGCACGGACCGATTCACGGAAACCGCCCGTACGCTCAAACGTAATGGGCACCTTCTGTGCCACGAAGGCACCCTTTCCGCGGACACGGCGAATCTGGCCGCGACGAACTAGCTCGTCCACGGCACTCCGGATAGTCAGGCGTGTCGTGCCAAACTCCTCGGCAAGCTCATTTTCGGACGGAATCATCGAACCCGTAGGGTATATTCCGCGCTCGATACGCTCTTCAATGCGACGTCGAATGCGTATATAAACCGGGGTGACATCTACTGTTTCAGCCATTGTTCACCTGCCACGCTCCTCATGCCGTTCTTTTCACCGTTGTCGGCAAAGCGGAACTTTGTAGGCAAAATCACCGATTTACAATGCTCCACAAAACGCATGTCCTTATCGAACTCAATCGAGCTCTGATAGAAAACAGGCGTCCCCTCGTCCTGCTGAAGCAGTTCGGCCTCTTCGGCATTCAGGCGCGAAATCGAAACATGTTCACGCCCATGCTCCACGCGCACGCCGCCTTCTTGAAGCAAAACATCGTACAGGCTTTCTTGCGTATAGTCGTGATTGGGAAGCGATGGACACAGGGACAGGTTAACGTGAGCCGTCTCGATTGATGCCGGCTCGCCCTCAATAAGTCGAACGCGCTGCATGCGAAGCAAAGGAGCGTCTACGGCAACCCCAAGCTTGTCGGCAAGTGTCTCATCCGCCTCGAGAGTCTCGGTGGAAACCAAGCGAGAAGAGGGGTGCAAGCCTGCAGTCCGCACGGCATCGGAAAAGTTATACGTCTCCTGGAAGATATTGAGCGGTTTGGGAGGACACACATACGTACCCGATCCGCGGCGGCTTTCGAGCGTTCCGCACGAAATGAGCCGCATAATACCGGCGCGCAACGCCGTACGCGAAACGCCAATCTCTTCACACAGCACGCGCTCGGCCGGCAGACGATCGCCGCCGCCGAGCTGATAGTGCTGGATATACCAAAGAACTCCCTCAACAGCACGATCTTTGGGGGGAATTGCATAAGATTCGCCTGCCATTGCACAGACTCCTCATTCAGAAACGTATGCCGCCAAAATTAGGCCAGCCCTCCCATGGCATCAAATTCGGCCTTAATCTTCTCGGCGACATTCCGATACGACTTATATAGACTTGAATCGCGTTTGACTTCGTCGGTCATAACGGGAATCTCTAATTTGGAAACCTCGTCTTTTCCCGTCTGAACCGCCACAACAACGCCCATACCAAGACACATATTACGCTTGGCAGCGTTCATTTTTGCCGCCTTAGCGGGATTTGCCAGGATACGCTGGGCAAATTCCTGTTTTGAGACCGCTTCCTCGGCCTCTGGATCGCCCGCTTCGGCCACTTCGCACTGCAGCACGTCCGCATAGTCAAAAATCTTTGGCTCTGCACCGCGCTGATGTACGGCCCACTTGCGGCGCGTGGCATCCTGGTAGATAGCCGGCAAAAACGTAAACCGCGGCGGGTCCAAAATCGTATCCGTGATGGTAAACACATCGGGATCAAAGGCATCCTGCGGGTTTTTCTTCTTGAACAGCCCCATATCAGCCCCCCGTACTAGCATTAAACAACTCAAGCTGAATATAGCACCAATTTCAAGCTCATGCTGTAGCGTGTCGGTGCGTGGCATCTATAGCTCGCTCAGCGGGGTAATACGGGCCGGGGCCGGGGCGCCTGCTTTGTTTTGAGAAGTTCGCGAAGCCCACTTCTCCGAGGAAGGGCACCAGCCCGGAGGCAGCCCCAGCGCGAAACCGTCCCGGATGCCTACCTACTCGTTGTCGCCCGCGGTCATTTGCGTTGCGGAGAGTGCGCCGTCGGCTGCTGTTGCGGCTGCGGCGTCGGGCCAGACCCAGTCGGTAAAGGCCGGGTGATCGAAGCCCTCGCCACACGCGAACTCAAAGGCCTCGGTGCGGAAGGCCTCCCACTCATCAATCTGCTCGGCAAACTTATCGGCGTCGACCATGCGCAGCACGTCGGCGGCCAGGGCCCAGCGGTCCATGTTGTTCAGGCGCAGCATGTCGAACGGCGTAGTCGTGGAGCCCTTCTCCTCGTAGCCGTGGACGCGGAAGGCATCGTGGCCGGGGCGGTTCCAAATCAGACGGCGAATCGTGCCGGCATAGGCATGGAATGCGAAGAGCACGGGCTTCTCACCGCAGCCAAACAGCTCAGCCCAGCGCTCATCGCTGATGGCCTGGTCGTTCTCGCAGACGTTCTGGATCTTGAGCAAGTCGACCACGTTGACGAACCACACCTTAATGCCTAGCTCGCGCAGCATATCGGTTGCAGCCAGAGCCTCGAGCGTCGGTACGTCACCGCACGTGGCGACCACGACGTCGGCCTCGGCGAGCGAGTCGGCAGTCGATGCCCACTCCCAAATCGCGACACCCTCGGCGAGCTCGGACTTGGCCTCGTCGACCGTCTGGAAGGTGGGGGCGGGCTGCTTGCCACAGAAGATGGCGTTGACGCAGTCGGTGGACTGGTAGACGCGCTCAGCCACAGCAAGCGCCATGTTGGCGTCGGCCGGATAGTAGGCATTCACGATATGCGTGTCGTTGGCTTTGTTGAGCAGCAGGTCGATAAAGCCGGGGTCCTGGTGCGAGAAGCCGTTGTGGTCCTGGCGCCAGACATGGCTCGACAGCAAAATGTTGAGACCGCTAATGGGGGCACGCCACGGAATCTCGCGCTTGGTGGCCTCAAGCCATTTGCAGTGCTGGTTGACCATGGAATCGACGACGTGGACAAAGCTCTCGTAGGAGCTCCACACGCCGGAGCGGCCGGTGAGCACGTAGGCCTCGAGGAAGCCCTCACACTGGTGCTCGGACAGCTGTTCGACAACCTTACCGGAACCGGCCAGCAGCTCGTCGTTGGCCTCGTCCCCGTAAAAGCCGGCATCCCACTGCTTTTTGGTCACCTTGTAGGCAGCCTGCAGGCGGTTGGACGCGGTCTCGTCGGGACCGAAGATGCGGAAATCGTCCATGTTCTTGGCCAGGACGTCGGCAGTGTACTCGCCAAAGACGCGGGCGGCCTCGGTGGAGCCCCAGCCGTGACCCTTACTTGCGACGGGAATCTCGTGGGCGTGAATATCGGGGAGCTCGAGCTCGCGACGGACCTTGCCGCCGTTTGCGTTGGGGTTGGCGCCGATACGCAGCTCACCGGTCGGCATAAAGGCCGTTACCTCGGGGCGCACCTGGCCCTCGGGCGTAAAGAGTTCCTCGGGCCTGTAGGAGCGCAGCCACTCGCGCAGCACGCGGAAGTGCTCGTGGGTGTCCTTGGCACTCGCCAGCGGTACCTGATGGGCGCGCCAGGAGTCCTCGGTCTTCTTGCCATCGATGTGCTTGGGGCAAGTCCAGCCCTTGGGCGTACGGAACACGATCATGGGATAGGCCGGACGGACCACGGTCTCGCCCGCGGCGGCCTGGGCCTGTGCGGTGGCCTTGATGTCGCAAATCTCATCGAAGACCTGCTCAAACAGGGCGGCGAAACGCTCGTGGATGCTTGCATGGCCCTCGTCGTCAAAACCGGCGACAAAGAAGTGCGGCTTATAGCCCATGCCCTCAAAGAACTTGGTGAGTTCTTCGTCGGACACGCGGGCAAGAATGGTGGGGTTGGCGATCTTGTAGCCGTTGAGGTGCAGGATCGGCAGGACGATTCCGTCGGTTGCCGGGTTCACGAGCTTGTTGGACTGCCAAGAAGTCGCGAGCGGACCGGTCTCGGACTCGCCGTCGCCCACCACGGCCACGGCCAGCAGGCCTGTCTCTTATACACATCTCCGAGCCCACGAGACTACGCTGCATCTCGT
>URGY01000115.1 GCA_900547505.1 uncultured Collinsella sp. | reverse complement strand
AGATGTGTATAAGAGACAGGGAGCCAGCCAGGTGGGGAACTTGCCCGCAAAGTGCTCAATCAGAATGCCGATAAAGCGCTCAATGGAGCCAAAGCATACGCGGTGCAGCATGATGGGGCGCTTCTTGGTGCCGTCGGCGTCCACGTACTCCAGGTCAAAGTTGAGCGGCATCTGGAAGTCGAGCTGCACGGTGCCGCACTGCCAGGTACGGCCGAGCGAGTCCTCCAGGTGGAAGTCGATCTTGGGGCCGTAGAAGGCGCCGTCGCCCTCATTGACCTCGTAGTCCATGCCCATCTTCTCCAGAGCGGTGCGCAGGCCCTCCTCGGCGCGAGCCCAGTCCTCGTCAGAGCCCATGGAGTCCTCGGGGCGGGTGGAAAGCTCAACGTGATACTTAAAGCCAAACTTTTGGTACACGGAGTCAATGAGGTTGACCACGCCAACGATCTCGTCGGTCAGCTGGTCGGGACGCACAAACAGGTGGGCGTCGTCCTGGTTAAAGCAGCGCACACGGAACAGGCCGTGCAGGGCGCCGCGCAGCTCGTGGCGGTGCACCAGGCCAATCTCGCCGGCGCGAATGGGCAGCTCGCGATAGGAGTGCGGCTTGGAGGCGTACACCAGCACGCCGCCCGGGCAGTTCATGGGCTTAATGCAGTACTCTTCGTCGTCGATAACGGTGGAGTACATGTTGTCCTTGTAGTGGTCCCAGTGGCCCGAGGTCTTCCACAGCTGCTTGTTCATGATGAGCGGCGTGGAAATCTCCACGTAGCCGGCCTTGTGGTGGATCTCGCGCCAGTAGTCCAGCAGCGTGTTCTTAAGGATCATGCCGTTGGGCAGGAAGAACGGGAAGCCGGGGGCCTCGTCGCGCATCATAAAGAGGTCCATCTCGCGGCCGATCTTACGGTGGTCGCGCTTCTTGGCCTCCTCCAGCATGTGCATGTGCTCGTCGAGCTCCTCCTTGGTGGCAAAGGCGACGCCATTGATGCGGGTGAGCATCTTGTTGTCCTTGTCGCCCTTCCAGTAAGCGCCCGAGACGCCGGTGAGCTTAAAGGCCTTGAGAGCCTTGGTGTAGCAGATGTGGGGGCCCACGCACATGTCGATATAGTCGCCCTGCTGGTAGAAGGTGATGCGGGCGTCGTCGTCCAGGTCGCCGATGTGCTCGACTTTGTACTTCTCGCCGCGCTCCTCCATAAGGGCGATGGCCTCGGCGCGGGGCTTCTCAAAGACGGAGAACTTGAGGTTCTCCTTGACGATCTTCTTCATCTCGGCCTCGATCGCGGGGAAGTCGTCCTCGCTGATCTTGACGCCCTCGGGCAGGTCGACGTCGTAGTAAAAACCGTTGTCGGTCGCGGGGCCGTAGGCAAAGTCGGCCTGGGGGTACAGGCGCTTGATGGCCTGCGCCATGATGTGCGCAGCGGAGTGGCGGATGACGTGCGTGACCTCGTCCTGCGGGAGCTCGGCCACCGAACCGTCATTGTAGAGTGCCTTCATGGGTATGTTTTCTCCTCTCGGATGCCTGGTGCAAGTGCGTGCGATGCGCTCGGCGATTTAACTTGCATCATTATAGGCAGGTTGCCTTGGTATACAAGCGCCCGCCGCACCTTAATGGCACGGCGGGCGATTTTCTACGCATGCTTCATCGTGTGGGGCGGGGTGTGAGGCGCGCGTGGCTTGCGGCGTGCCCGTGGCTTGCGGCCGGCCCGGCGATGGATGCGTTACTGGATGCGAGTTCGGCAGTAGGGGCAAACCTTCCAGTGCGCATCGAGCGGGCGATGGCAACTGGGGCAGACGTTGCGAACCTGAGTGTCGCACACCGGGCAGACGACGAAGTCCTTCTCGATGGGCGCGCCGCACTGCGGGCAGGTGCCGTACTGGGCAAGCTGGCGCTCGCGCAGGGCCATGTCCAGCTCCTGCTCCTCGCGGTCGGACGCGTAGGAGTGCGGACGCAGGACCAGGTAGGCAATGAGGCCCACAAACGGGATGAGGGCGATGATGCCCCATGCCACGTAGGCGCTGGCGCCGCGGCGGCGAGCGTCGATGAACACATAGACGACCGACAGCACATACAAGGCGATGATAAAGCCAACGAAGGCATAGACGACGCCCATAAGCTGCGGCGACATGAGCTCGGAGATGTACTTGGACATTACGGGTACCTTTCGGAATATTAACAGTCCGTGCAAGTTTACCACGGGGTTTGTTTATATGGGACCACGGCTGGGTACGGGGCTGGCGCGGACACAAACATCTCAATCTGTAACAGGTGGGAGCGGAATACGGGTCTAGATGTTACAGAACGAGACAAACGGAGGACCCGCATGGCAAATGTCTCAATCTGTAACATCTGGGACCCAAATCCTCGTCTAACTGTTACAGATCGAGACGAACGGTTGCCGTAGTAGCCGGCAGACGAGGTTGTCGACGTTGCCGGGTCTCCCCTCGTCTGCCGTTGGCGGGTGTTGCGGGGCTGTTCGCCGCATTGCCGCCGCACTGGGGGTGTGCGGACCGTAGGATAGTCTTATTGACGGCCTGTCAACTCGTCTGGGAGGCACTGTGACAGAAACGTTTGATATCGCGATTGTCGGCGCGGGCATCACCGGATGCGCCATCGCGCGGCAGCTCGCGCGGTTTGACCTGTCCATTTGCGTGGTCGAGGCGGCCAACGACATCGCGCTGGACGCGTCGAAGGCCAACGGCGGCCTAGTGCATGCCGGTTACGATCCGGCGCCGGGCACGGTAAAGGCGCAGGTCAATGCCCGCGGTTGCGAGCTGTATGGCACGTGGGCCCAGGAGCTGGGTTTTTTGTTTTGCCGAACCGGTTCGATGGTGTTGGGCTTTAACGACGAGGACCGTGCGCACCTGGAGAAGCTGCGACAAAATGGCCTGGCGAACGGCGTGCCCGAGCTGTCGATTATCGATTCCGAGCGCATCCACGAGCTGGAGCCGCGCGCGAGCGCCCAGGCAACATGCGCGCTGTGGTGCCCTTCGACCGGCTACGTTGACCCATTTGAAGTGGCCATCGCCGCGCTGGAGAATGCCGTCGCCAACGGCGTGACATTTATGCGCTCCGCGCCGGTGGAAGCCATTGAAGTTGCTGGCGGCGAGGCTACCGACGGTGCTGCGCGCTTTACGCTGGTGACGCCTGCCGGCGATGTGCGCTGCCGCTATCTGATCAACGCCGCGGGCAACGGTGCCGCGGACATCTCGCATATGGCCGGCGCCGAGGAGTTCCAGATAGTCTGGCGCCAGGGAAACATCGTGGTACTGGACAAGGAGCCGCGCGCGCTCATGCCGCTCTATCCCGTGCCCACGCCGGTGTCCAAGGGCGTTATCGTCACGGGCACCGTGCACGGCAACACCGTTATCACCGCGACCGCTGCCGTGCGCGAACCGGGCGATACACAGACCTATGCGAGCGATGTGAACGCGCTACTGACCGGCGCGCGCAAGCTGGTGCCCGATCTGGACACGCGCCGCGTGGTGCGCGCGTTTGCCGGCGGGCGTCCGGTCATCAAGGGAACAAACGACTTCTTTATTGGGCAGTCGGCCGTGGTGTCGGGGCTGTTTCAGGCGGCGGGCATTCAGTCGCCAGGCGTGGCGAGCGCACCGGCCATTGCTGAGCGCATGGAGCACGTGATGCGCGAAGCGGGCGTTGCTTTGCGCGAGCGGGCCGACTGGGATCAGATTCGCCGCGCACCGGACGACTTTGACCTCGCACCGCTTGCGCGCAAGGAGGAGCTCATTGAGTCCGACCCTGCATGGGGGCAGATCGTCTGCCGCTGTGAGACAGTGCCCGAGGCCGAGATTGTTGCCGCGATCCGACGCCGCCCGGGTGCGGTTTCGGTCGAGGGCGTCAAACGCCGCTGCCGCGCGGGTATGGGCCGCTGCCAAAGTGGCTTTTGCCAGAGCCGCGTGGTGGCGATTCTGGCCCGTGAGCTGGGGTGTTACCCCAGCGAGGTGCTGCTGGAGGACACTGGCTCGTGGCTCGTTGAGGGACCTTTGAAGGGGGTGCGCTAAGATGGCGAAATTCAAATCGAGCGCTACAGACAGCGGTGCCGTTGAGTCAGTACCGACGCAAGCGTTCGACGTGGTCGTTATCGGCGGCGGACCTGCCGGCATGGCGGCCGCGCTTTCCGCGAATAAGGCCGGCGCGCGCGTGGCCATCGTGGAGCGCGAACAGCACCTGGGCGGCATCCTCCGCCAGTGTATTCACCCCGGTTTTGGCCTTTCGCACTTTAAGCAGGAGCTCACCGGTCCCGAGTACGCGCAACGCTTTATCGACGAGGTGCGCGCAACCGACATTGCGCTGTTCTTGGACAGCATGGTGCTTGGGATTGATTCAGGCGAGCCTACGGAAGACAACGCGGTCCATACCGTCACGCTCATGAATCCCTCCGGTATGCTGCAGCTCACCGGGCGCGCGGTTGTCCTTGCCATGGGTTGCCGCGAGCGCACCCGCAGCGAGATCAAGATTCCCGGCAGTCGTCCCGCCGGCGTGTTTTCGGCCGGCCTGGCGCAGCGATACATCAATATCGAGAACCTCAAACCCGGCTCGCGCGCCGTCATTTTGGGCTCGGGCGACATCGGGCTTATCATGGCGCGCCGCTGCACGCTCGAGGGGATTTCGGTCGAGGGTGTGTACGAGCTCATGCCGTATGCCAACGGCCTGCGCCGCAACGTCAAGAACTGCCTGGACGACTTTGGCATTCCGCTGCACCTGTCCACCACCGTCACACGTGTGATTGGGCACGAGCGCGTGGAAGCCGTCGAGGTAAGCCAAGTCAACGAGCGCCTGGCGCCCATTCCGGGGACCGAGCGCATCGTTCCGTGCGACACACTGCTGCTTTCGGTGGGCTTGATTCCCGAGAACGAGCTTTCGGTGGGCGCGGGCGTTGAGCTTGACCCACGTACGCGCGGCGCCGTGGTGGACCAGAGCCTGCAGACGGGCGTACCGGGTATCTTTGCCTGCGGCAACGTGCTGCACGTGCACGACCTGGCCGACAACGTGACGACCGAGTCTGCGCGCGCCGGCGCAGCTGCGGCGGCGTACGCGCTGGGGACCGACGCGGGCACCGTTCCGAGCTGCGAGCTCACCGTCTCCCCTGCCGGCATCGCGGGCTACGCGCTGCCGGGACGCATTACGGCTGTGGCGCTCACCAAGCTCAACTTCCGCGTGCGCCGACCCGTCGACGCCGCCCGCGTGCGTATTCTGGCAGGCGGCGAGGAACTGTTCGCAGGCAAGGTCCGTGCATTTAAGCCGAGCGTCATGGAAAGCTTCCCGCTGCCGGCGAAGGTGATTCAGCGCGCACTCGACCTAGGTGCTAGAGAGATTATTCTGTCTGTCGATCCCATTGAGGAGGCATAGCTCATGAGCACGAATGCGACCGAGACGCTGCAGTTCAACTGCACCACCTGCCCATCCGAATGCCTCCTGACCGTAGAGGTAGAGCGTGACGCAGACGGCGCCGTGGTAGAAGTGCGCTCCGTAACCGGCAATAACTGCCCACGCGGCGATAAGTTCGCGCATCAGGAGCTCACCTGCCCCATGCGCGTGCTCACCACCACCGTGGCCGCATCCGGCGGCGACGAGGCGCTTCTGCCTGTGCGCACGGCCGAAGCCATCCCGCTGGCACTCCACGCCCAAGCCATGGACCTTATCCGAGGCCTAGTCGTCAACGCCCCCATCCGCATGGGCGACGTAGTCCTACCCAACCTCCTAGACACCGGTACCGACCTAATCGCCAGCATGGACATCGACCCAGCCTAAGCAGCTAATTGAGGACGGGGCTCTTTTAGCTACCCCGCCACTGTCTCTT
>URGY01000114.1 GCA_900547505.1 uncultured Collinsella sp. | reverse complement strand
GTAGTCTGTGGGCTCGGAGATGTGTATAAGAGACAGGAGCTAAACAGCTTCACCATCCGAACGCGCGTGCCGGCGCCATCCGTACGACGGGCAACTTCCACATTATCGACGAGCATGCGCATAAGCTTGATGCCGCGCCCGCGTTCCTCGGATGCCACCGGCTCGCTCGCCCCATCGATAGAATAGCCAGCGCCCCGATCAAGCACTTCAAGCACAGCACGATCCCCATAGGCCTGAACCGTCAGGATGCAGCCAACACCGCCTGCATGGTCATACGCGTTACCCAATGCCTCCCCCAACGCCAATGCGACGTCATAACGCTCATCACGCCTCAGGGGAAGTGATTCGAGAAGCTCGGCCACACGGTGCCGATAATACGGGAGATTCTCGATACCTCGCTGCACCTCGATGCTTTTGCTCCATCGTGGCAGCTCCCCCACCGGAATGGCGGGAATCGACTCACGCGCCGGACCCGCAACATGAAGGATGTCGACAAGTCGGGCAATCTCCAAAAAGCGAATGACCTCATCGGAGGCGTTAACAAGCGAAAGCAGGCCCTCTCGCCTCATGAGCTCTCTGGCACGTGTAAGCAAAAACGCCAAACCCGTCGAGTCGATAAAGCCCACGGCCTGGCAATTGATGACAACACGACGCACGCCCCGGTCGATCAGATTATCCAACCGTGGACGCAGCACGGACACCGAGGCGATGTCGACATCACCCGGTGGCGTCAAAACCGCTATGTCATTCCACTCATTCATACGACCATGGTTCCCCAAAAGAGCTCGCTCGATGCATACATATCTGCAGCTGCGCAGATTTTGCCCGTCAAGCGTCGCGGCCTACGATCGGCCCCGTAAAAACTCAAGGGAAACCAGCGCGATGTCATCGTCCAACGCCGACTCGGTAAAGCGGTCAAGCTCGCCCAAGACCTTACCGCAGATTCCCGATACGCCCTCACCCGAGACAGAGAGCAGAAGGTCACGAAGGCGCTGCTCGCCAAAGAAAGCACCCGAGCGATCACGTGCTTCGATTGTTCCGTCGGTATACATGAATAGCATGTCACCAGGAGCGAACGTAAACACGCCTGTCTCGTACACCATGCTCTCAAAGGCACCGATCACGCCCGATTGGCACCCAAGGAGCTCCACTTCTCCCCCTCGGGTTTCTCCACCGCCAAGCGGCGTCGACGACGGTCTAATGACCATAGTGGGAGGATGTCCCGCAGAGCAATAGGTAGCGCGACCCGCTTTAAGATCAATCTTGGCGATAAACGCCGTCACGAACGTCTCGACCCTCGAAAAGCCCATGAGCATGCTATTGAGCGAGCGGGCCATACGGGCAGGCCCCGCACCCTCCCAGGCATAGGCCGTCAGCGCCGTCTTGACGAGCGCTGACATCGACGCCGCCTCGATTCCTTTGCCGGAAACATCGCCCAAAATCATAACGGCGCAATCGTCGGGAAGACGGACGAGCGTATAAAAGTCGCCGCCGACCAACGCCGAATTCGTTGCCGAAAGGTATACCGAATCGGTCGCGATACCCGGAACGTCACCAAGCGAATTTCTCATGCCAATCTGGAGGGTCTGAGCGATATGGCGCTCCTCGCGCTTTTGAGATTCGCCTTCATAGATCAGCTCAAAGTCATGCGCCAGATGCACCAGGTAGTCGTATTCAAGGTCGTCAATTGGTTCTTGGCTGCCATCGCGGAGCAGCAAAGCGCGCCTCGTCGGCCCCTTGGCGATATCAGCGGGAACGATCGCATCGTTGCTTCGTTTGCCATCCGCTTCCGAGTGGTAGCGCCCCGCTTCGATGCCGGAGTCGACATAAAGCCCCTGACACGGTAGGCCGTGGGCCCTCAACCATGAACCCATAGACGTGGATTCGTCCACACGTGTAAGGCGCACGTGCTTGAGGTCGTCAGCGCTCGTCCCGCCCAACACCGATGTCTCAAACCCGTCGGGGGCTGCCCCCAGGCGCGCTGCTGGCGCCGTGACAGAAAAGAAGAGTGACTCCGGATCGTCCGGCAGCGCCACACGACTGCCGCCCTCAAAATCGATGACATAGGTTTCGAGGCCCGCATCATACTCCACGGGGCAGAAATGACAATTGAGCACCGTGCAGATTTCGGTCGACACCGCTCGCGAGGCGGCAACGGGATCATCGAGATAGGTAAACAGTTCGTCGCGCAGCAAATTGAGCGAGCGGCCGAGCTCCGCCGTGCGGCGCGAACGTAAGCTCGACGCCATGCCGACCAGCTGAATAGACAGGTAATCGCAGATGACCTCGAGCACGTTCACGTCATAGGCAAGTGGCGCCTGGGGGCGTTTCCAGCCAACTTCCAACACGCCAAGGACCTGCATGCCGTAAAACACGGGAAGACAGATCTCGCTGCGATACGGGGGCATATCCTGCACGCGCAGCAAGTGCTTGGAACGATTGTCCAAATCCATGAACATACCCGAAGCAACCCGGTCGCCCTCAAGGTCCTGCTGAATCGACAGGCGACAGGCACGCGACTCGCGAAGCACGTAGGTCGGAATGCCCGCGCCGTACGGCATAAACTCGGGCAGATAGCTGTCCTCAAGCTCCTTAGAAACACCGCGGAGCTTAAAGCCGCCGCTCTCGGAAAAATAGATAGCCGCACCGGAGGCATCGAGCGTTCCAACGAGCTGATTCAAAACGGTATCGAGCAAGCTGGGGAGCTCATCGGAGCACACGGTACTCATAATGACCGAAAGGGTGCCCGAAAGGCGTTTATTGGCCACCCTAAGCTCCGATAGCGCACGATTGAGCTGACGATCGTGGGAATACTGCTCTTCGATGCTGTGAAGCGCCACCAGGACACGCGGTGCACGACGTCCAAAGATACGCGGAGGCGTAACGGAACCTGCGCGAACCAAGACGGGAATAAAAGACCCGTCGCTCAGCTTGAGCATCAGCTCGCTCTCAGAGCCATCGGTCTCAAACGGCAGGCGATGTTCGGTCGCGCGCTCAAAGGCAGACGAGTACAGAACGTCTTTGACATCACCGCCGATGACGTCAGCGCGTTCCTCGCACATCAGGTCGAGCAAACGATTATTCACATGCAGAATGGTTCCGTCGAGCTCACAGATGATGACAGCATCGCTCGTGATCTCGACCAGTTGGGCAACGTCTGCCCACTCGTTGCGCTCAAGCGTTTCCATCGTGGACCTCACCGTCTATCGGTAACAAAAAAGCCTCCGAAGAGGCTTCTCAAATGCGATGGTGTCGGAGGCGGGACTTGAACCCGCATGACCAAAAAGCGGTCACTAGCACCTCAAGCTAGCGCGTCTGCCAATTCCGCCACTCCGACATGCTATGTTGTTGATTCGCAGTTCGTTTTGTTGGACCCGCGCGCTCAACGAGGAAGATAATAACCTATGTTTCGAGAACTGCGCAAGCACTTTTTTGAAAAAAGTTTACGAATTTGTAAATGCGCAGGTAGACTGACCTGTTCGGGCAGGAATGAGGTTGCTTTCCAACGCGTCCTCGGGCATGCGGCATTATTTTGATCCGCGCTTCGCGCTACAAAATAATGCCGCCCCCTGCGGAATGCGTTGGAAAGCAACCTCATTCCTGCCCTAGGGGCACGTACTCCAGGCACCGTTCTCAAACATGTTCTGGGGGCTGATGAAAATTTGGTGGCTCGGCTTTGCCGAGCCCTTATATAAAGAGGCCGGAGCCAAGGCTCCGGCCTCACACAATTCCTTATCAGATTAAGTGAGCGATCAAGGAATCGCCCCCCTGCCAAGTTAACGTAGGGCCCGCCCTGTTGTTACTTTTCAGAACACTCCGCAGGACGCAAGAAACCCCCGCCGCACGAAGTGCGCAGCGGGGGTTTCTTGCAAGTCCGAGGACGTTCTGAAAAGTAACAACAGGGCGGGCCCGGACGAAAACAACCGACTACAGGTCGATGTGCGATTCCTTGATCGGGAACGGCTCCGCGAAGTGACAGGCGCAGCAGTGACCCGGGGCAACTTCCTTAAACTCAGGCAGCTTCTCGGAGCAGATGCCCTGCGCGATCGGGCAGCGGGTGTGGAAACGGCAGCCGGTCGGCGGATCCAGCGGCGACGGCGGATCGCCAGCGAGGATGATGCGCTTACGGGTCTTCTGGATATCCGGATCGGGAACCGGCACGGCAGACAGCAGCGACTGCGTGTACGGATGGTGGGGCTCGCTGTAGAGCGTCTTCCAGTCCGAAACCTCGACCATCTTACCCAGATACATAACGGCAACGCGATCGGAGATATGCTGCACGACAGACAGGTCGTGGGCAATAAACAGATACGCGGTACCGAACTTGTCCTGCAGTTCCTTGAGTAGGTTCAAAACCTGAGCCTGAATGGATACATCCAGAGCGGAAACCGGCTCGTCGCAGATGATCAGCTTAGGCTTCAGAGCGAACGCGCGGGCAATGCCGACACGCTGACGCTGACCGCCGGAGAACTCATGAGGATAGCGATTGATGTGCTCGGGGTTCAGTCCGACAACGTCGAGAAGCTCACGGACACGCTCAATACGCTCCTCCTTGGTACCCACGCCGTGAATGGTCATGGGCTCGGAGACAATCTCGCCGATGGTCATACGAGGATTCAGCGAAGCATAAGGATCCTGGAAGATAAACTGCATCTCGCGACGCATGTCCTTGATCTCATGCTTGCTCATCTCGGCAACATCTTTACCCTGGAAGAACACCTTACCGGCGGTCGGCTTGGTGAGGCGCATGATGGTGCGGCCCGTGGTGGACTTACCGCAACCAGACTCGCCGACCAGGCCAAAGGTCTCGCCCGGATAAATCTCGAACGAAATGTCATTCACAGCAGAGACAACACGCTTGGAGAAGCGCTTGGCGAACATGCCGGACTCAGCGGGAAACTCCTTAGAGAGGTGCTCGACCTTCAGCAGCGGAGTACGCTCGTTGGTATCTGCCATTACGCCTCGCCTCCCTTCTTGGAATCCTTGCGTGTACGGGACGTCTCAGGAGCGTTCTTGAGGAACTCGGGGTCACCGGAGTAGTGGCACGCAGAGTAGTGACCAGACTCGGTGACAACGCGCTCGGGGCGCTGTTTGCGGCACTTGTCCGTCGCATAGGGGCAACGAGGAGAGAAGACGCAGCCCTCAGGCAGGTTCATGAGCGAAGGCGGGTTGCCGTGAATCGGCGTAAGCGGCTTCTTCTCTTCGATGGCCTGCTCCGGGATGGAGCGGATAAGGCCCCAGGTGTAGGGGTGGCGGCTCTCGTAGAAGATTTCCTCAGCAGTACCGAACTCGACGGGACGGCCGGCGTACATAACCATGATCTTGTCGGCCATATCAGCGACGACACCCAGGTCATGGGTGATCATGATGATGGCGTTGCCGTTCTTCTCCTGCATCTCCTGCATGAGCTCGATAATCTGAGCCTGGATGGTAACGTCCAGGGCAGTCGTGGGCTCGTCAGCAATCAGAATATCGGGATCGCAGGCAAGGGCCATGGCAATCATGACGCGCTGGCGCATACCGCCCGAAAGCTCGTGCGGATACTGTTTAAGTCGCTTGGTAGGCTCGTTAATGCCTACAAGCTCCAAAAGCTCCTTAGCGCGCTCATATGCCTGTTTTTTGTCTTTATCCGTATGCAGCCTTATAACCTCTGTTATCTGGTTGCCTATTGTGTAAACGGGATTAAGGCTCGTCATAGGGTCCTGAAATATTATGGAAACCTCGTTCCCTCTTATCTTTCTGAAATCCTTATCGGTCATCTTTTCAATTTCGTGACCGTTAAATCTGATTGTTCCGCCTATAAGCTTGCCCGGGTAGGCGGTAAGCCCCATTATTGAATCTGTCTCTTATACACATCTCCGAGCCCACGAGACTACGCTGCATCT
>URGY01000113.1 GCA_900547505.1 uncultured Collinsella sp. | reverse complement strand
GAGATGCAGCGTAGTCTCGTGGGCTCGGAGATGTGTATAAGAGACAGACCTTATCGACTCGATCCAGGACCAGTGCGCCCGGGTCCAGTTGCCCTTCCTGCGGCCGGTGGGCGTCCTCTCGTCGAAGACGAGCCCGTGCCTGAGCGGGAACTTGGAGAGCCGCTGCTTCGAGCGCGAGAGGTCGTCCCTCGCGTCCTCGAGCGCCCTGGTCAGGTCGCGGGCGGCCTCGCACTCGTCGTCGGGGACCCACACCTCGACCACGTTGCCGACCGACAGCATGCGGGCGAGGAACTCGGCGTCGCTGCGGTCGTTCTTCCTGCGCCTGTCCGCGCTGGGCTTGATCATCTTCGAGACGGCGCCGACCACGCAGTCGACCCCGAGGCCGGAGAGCCTCTTCTGCAGGTCGAACCCCGTGACCCCGGACTCGTACACGCACCTGGCCTTTGGGTCCACGGACCGCACCCACTCCGCGACTGCCCCGGCGTCGTAGCCGAAGGACGCGCAGCGCACCTCCCCGGTCATGACGTCGAGGGAGACTGCCTTTATCGAGCGGGCGTGGACGTCGAGGCCGACGAAGGTGGTAGTATCGAGCATGGGAGCCCCTTCCATGAATGCGGCGTGGCCGCCACGGTTGGATTAGACACTCACCATTGTCGGCCTAATCCGCGGTCTTTCATGCAGCAGGGGCTCTCAATGTTTTTATGTCCTGCTCATATCGTCTCTGCCGGCAGTTGGGGACACTCCTTGGCAATTGACGCATTGGAGCGCTCGGACATACAGTTTTTCGATTCCGTATGTATATATGCGCGTTAATGGGTTATAAAATCTAAGTCTGAACATAGCAGGTCTGCGATGCGGCTCGGGCGACCGGGCCGTTTTTGCGGACAGGGGTAGCGCGAAAGGACTGCACATGCGTCAATTTAAGACCGAGAGCAAAAAACTGCTCGACCTCATGATCAACTCCATCTACACCAATAAGGAAATCTTCCTGCGCGAGCTTATCTCTAACGCGAGCGACGCCGTCGACAAGCTCAACTTTAAGAGCCTGCAGGACCCGAGCGTCAAGATCGACCAGGGCGACCTGGCCATTCGCGTCTCCTTTGATAAAGACGCCCGCACCATTACCATCTCGGATAACGGCATTGGCATGACCGCCGAGGAGCTGGAGCGCAATCTGGGCACCATCGCCCATTCCGGCTCCGAGGAGTTTAAGACCGAGAACGCCGAGCAGCAGGGCTCCGATGTCGACATCATCGGTCAGTTTGGCGTGGGCTTCTACTCGGCTTTTATGGTCGCCAGCCATGTGAAGGTCGTCAGCCGCGCCTATGGCGAGGATGTCGCCCATGTGTGGGAATCCGACGGTCTTGAGGGCTACACCATCGAGGACGGCGAGCGCGCCGAGCACGGTACCGATGTCATCCTGACGCTGCGCGAGAACGAGAAGCTCGATGCCGACGGCGAGGCCGAGACCTACGATCGCTTCCTGACCGAGTGGGGTCTCAAGAGCCTGATTCAGCAGTACAGTAACTATGTGCGCTACCCGATCCAGATGATGGTGTCCAAGAGCCGCCAGAAACCCAAGCCCGAGGACGCCGGCGACGATTACAAGCCCGAGTACGAGGACTACCAGGAGCTCGAGACCGTCAATTCCATGACACCGATCTGGAAGAAGCGCAGCTCCGATGTCGAGCAGAAGGACTACGACGAGTTCTACAAGTCCACGTTCCACGACTTTGACGATCCTGCGCGCACCATCAGCTTCCACGCCGAGGGCACGCTCGAGTATGACGCCCTGCTGTTTGTGCCGGGACGCGCGCCGTTCGATCTGTACAGCAAGGACTACGAGAAGGGTCTGGCGCTCTACAGCTCCAACGTCCTGATCATGGAGAAGTGCGACGACCTGCTGCCCGACTACTACAACTTTGTCCGCGGCGTCGTGGATTCCGCCGACGTGTCGCTCAACATCTCGCGCGAGACGCTGCAGCAGAACCGTCAGCTCAAGGCCATCGCCAAGCGTGTGGAAAAGAAGATTACCGCCGACCTTGAGGATATGCGTGACAACGACCGCGAGGCCTACGAGAAGTTCTTTGAGAACTTTGGCCGCGGTCTTAAGTACGGAATCTACTCGAGCTATGGCATGAAGGCCGATGAGCTCGCCGACCTGTTGCTGTTCTGGTCTGCCAAGGAACAGAAGATGATTACCCTGGCCGAGTATGCCAAGGGCATGCCTGAGGATCAGAAGGCCATCTACTACGCCGCCGGCGACTCGCGTGAGCGCTTGGCCAAGATGCCCGTGGTAAAGGGCGTGCTCGACCGCGGCTATGACGTGCTGCTGCTGACGCAGGATGTGGATGAGTTCACGTTCCAGGCTATGCGTGAGTACGTTGCCGCCGATATGCCCAAGATCTACGAGGACGATGCCGCCCGCGAGGCTGCCGAGAAGGCCGTGGCCGATGGTGCCGAGCCCGAGGTTGAGGATCGTCACCTGGAGCTCAAGAACGTCGCAACCGGTGATCTTGACCTGGCGACCGAGGACGAGAAAAAGGAGGCCGAGGACGCCACCAAGGAGAACGAGGACCTCTTTAACGCCATGAAGGAGGCACTCGGCGACAAGGTCGAGAAGGTTGCCGTCTCTGCGCGCCTGACCGATGCTCCCGCGTGCATCACCACCGAGGGCCCGCTTTCGCTCGAGATGGAGAAGGTGCTCCAGAAGGGTCCCGAGGGCGCGCCCGACGGTATGCCCAAGAGCCAGCGCGTGCTCGAGCTCAACGCCAAGCACCCGGTCTTTTCCAAGCTCGTCGCCGCTCAGAAGGCGGGCGACGCCGACAAGATCAAGCAGTACTCCGGTTTGCTCTATGACCAGGCCCTGCTGGTCGAGGGCATTCTGCCCGAGGACCCCGTTGCCTTCGCAGCAGCTGTTTGCAACTTGATGTAGTTAGGTAGTTACGCGGTTTTACCAAACCGCGTAACGGCTCGACGCTGCCCTCAGTTCCGCCGTTCTAACGAACGGCGGACCAGTCGACGCTGCGCGGGCGCCAGAGCGACAACTTGTCATTCAAAGAGGACGGCATGACCAGAAGGTCTATGCCGTCCTCTTTTCATGCCAATTTGTTCGCTCTGGCGCCCGCTCGCTGGCATTGCCAAAACATCGACGTTGCCGTGGTCCTAAGTAGTCATTGGGGACGTTCTTGTTTGACTAGTCGTTTAAGAACGTCCCCGATGACTATTTGAATTGCTAATTTGTGCGGGTTGTGGTTTTGTGACCTGCTGAAATTTAGGATACTGTACATCTGTACGTTAACTCATCTTCGTAGTATATTGCTACCCGCAAAACTCAACACCATTGTGCTTTGAGACGTTAAAGCGCCTACTACAATGGTTGTCGATAGTACGATTCGATTTAACGACAGGATGGATGGTCCAAGCGTGAGTCTCGGCAGCAAACTATCCAATGCAAAGGTGTCCTTTGCGATATTTAAGCGCGACATTAAGCGACTGCTTGTGAACCCCGTCGCCTTGGTGGTTACCCTTGGCGTGTGCGTTATTCCCTCGCTGTATGCCTGGTACAACATCGTGGCCAACTGGGATCCGTACGGAAACACCCAGGGTATCAAGATTGCCATCGCCAACAACGATCGGGGCACCCAAAACGACTTGGTGGGCGAGCTCAACGCGGGCGACCAGGTTGTCGATCAGCTCAAGGAGAACGATCAGCTGGGCTGGACCTTCGTCGATTCGGCGTCCGATGCCAAGGAGGGCGTCGAGAGCGGTGAGTACTATGCGGCCATCGTAATCCCCAAGAACTTCTCGGATAACCTGGTTTCGATGCTCGACGGTAACTACCATCAGCCCAAGCTTACGTACTACGTCAATGAGAAGAAGAGCGCTATTGCGCCCAAGGTTACCGACACCGGTGCAAGCACCATCGAGGAGCAGATCAACTCGGAATTTGTCTCCACGGTGGGCGAGACCGTTGCCAGCATTGCCAAGGATGCCGGCATCGATTTTAAGGATAAGACCGCCCAGGTTCAGGATTCTCTGACGAGTTCGGTGTCCGAGGCATCCGGTACCTTGAGCGAGGTTCGCGATTCGATCAACGATATGAACACCGCTATCGACAAAACAAGCGGAGCTATCGCCTCGGCGGATGGGGCGCTGGCGGGCCTGCAGGGGCAGGCGCCTTCGCTAACGCAGGCAATCGCTCAAGGTAATGATCTGCTGGGCGAAGCACGCACCACCGCGGGCAAATCGATCACCTCGCTCTCTAAGGCGCTTTCGGAGGGAAGTGTTGCACTGTCCAAGACGTCGGCTTCGGCGAACGCTGCGGTCGGAAAGATGACGGGCGCCTTGACGTCTACGACCACTCGCATCGACAACTCGCTCGAATCGCTTCAAACGACAATTGACCACAACAACGCGCTGATCGACCGCCTGCAGAAGTTGGCGGACAGCGTGCCGACGGGTTCGGAGGAAATCAACGCGCTCATCGCGTCGACGATCGATACGCTTCGAGGACAAAACGAAAGCCTCCAGGCCGTCAAGGACAATCTCTCGGCGCAGTCGAGTGCTATTGCGAATGACGCTTCGGCCGTTTCGAGCGCCAGCGACGCTATCAATACTGCAATTCAGACCGGCACGACCAACATTAGCCAGGCTCAGACGGATCTTGGTCAAAATGCGCTGCCGAAGGCTTCCAGCGCGCTCGACTCTTTCTCGGTTGTATCGGGCGACCTAACCGGTATCGTGTCGGGCCTCACGCCTACAATCGCCAATGCGCGCGGTACGCTATCGCAGCTCGATGCCACGCTCAAGCAGGCCAAGGCCACGCTGTCCCAGACCGATGCCTCACTTGCCAAGGTGCAGGACAAGCTTGCGACCGCCGCTAACGACATCGCGGCACTGCAGACCTCCGAGTCCATGGGCGAGCTGTCTGATCTGATGGGCGTCGATGTCAATGACGTCGCAGACTTTATGGCATCTCCGGTTGAGTTGACGTCCAAGTCAATCTATCCGGTCAAGAGCTTTGGTTCGGGCATCGCTCCCTTCTACACTAACCTTGCGCTTTGGGTGGGCGGCTACGTGCTCATTGCCATCTACAAGCTCGAGGTCGATCGCGAGGGCATTGGCAGCTTTACGGCGCGCCAGGGCTACTTCGGCCGTTGGATGCTCCTGGTGATCCTGGGCGCGTTGCAGGCCATCATCGTTACGGTGGGTGATCTGGTCATTGGCGTACAGTGCGTCAACCCACTGCTGTTCGTGCTGGGCGGCATCGCTATCTCGTTCACGTACGTCAATATCATCTACGCGCTGTCCACTACGTTTAAGCATATCGGCAAGGCGATTGGCGTCATCTTGGTTATCGTGCAGATTCCCGGTTCGTCGGGCATGTATCCCATCGAGATGATGCCCGGCTTCTTCCAATGGCTGCATCCGCTGCTGCCTTTTACCTACGGTATTAATCTGCTGCGCGAGACCGTCGGCGGCATGTACTCATTCAACTACCTGTTCAACCTGTGCATCTTGGGCGTGTTCCTTGCCATCGCACTCTTTATTGGCTTGCAACTGCGTCCGCTGCTGCTCAACCTCAACCTGCTCTTTGACAAGCAGCTTTCCACGACAGGCCTTATGATCTGCGAGTCCAATGACCTGCCGCGCCAGCGCTATTCGCTGCGTACAGCCATGCGCGTCATACTCGATTCCGATTCGTATCGCCGTGAGCTGCTCGAACATGCAGTGGCTTTTGAGCATCGTTATCCGTACTACATCAAGGGCGGCTTTGCTGCCGTGGTGGGCGTGCAGGTGCTGATCTTTGTGCTCTCGACGGTTCTCGATATCGACAATAACGGCAAGATCATCTTGCTGGTCATTTGGATCATCTCGGTTATTGCCATCTGCGGCTGGCTGATCAATATCGAGTCTGTCTCTTATACACATCTCCGCGCCCACGAGACTAC
>URGY01000112.1 GCA_900547505.1 uncultured Collinsella sp. | reverse complement strand
ACGAGATGCAGCGTAGTCTCGTGGGCTCGGAGATGTGTATAAGAGACAGGGAACCCGCCACGCTCATCGCCGGCGTGGCCGTGGCGACCGCGCTCATGCCGCCTCTGTGCGCGGCGGGCTATGGCATCGCCATCGCAAGCGGGTCGCTGTTTCTCTCGGCGCTTTACGAGTTTGGCATCAACGTGGTCTTTATCGCACTCGCGGCCGAAGCCGTATTACTTATCTTGCGTGTGCCGCTCAAGCGCGACCTCAACGGCGACGGCATTGTAACCGCCGAAGAAGATGCCGAGGTCGACGAGCTATCGCGCAAGGTGCGCCGCCGCATCATTGCGGGTACGGTAGTCTTTGCCATCCCCTGCATCGTTATGACGGCGGGGTCTATTGGCTCGGCGCAGACCGGCGTGCAGGACGGCTACGGTGTCACCGAAACCACGCGCGAGCTTGCGGCGGTGCTGCCGAGCTTTAAGGATTACACCGTCGCCGTCGAGACCTCGACCACCGAAGGGGACGAGGAAGGCATCGTCGAGCGCGAGATTGTCGCCCATGTGACGACAGGCGAGACGCTTGGGGCACACGACCGTCACGTCGCCCGGAAGCTCATCGACCTCAATGTGCCCGAGCTCGATCGCGTGGAGTTTGACGTGGAGTAATGCGGAGCATGGGATGGCTCCCGCGCACAGGCGCAAGTCGCGGCGAGGCTCAGACGCGACGCAGGCACATGCAAAAAGCGGGACGTAGTTCACGTCCGCGCCCCGCTCGCTGTTTTATTGCCGTGAATCAGACGTCCGCATCGACATCGCCAGACTCCACCGTAAACGCCGGATCGGTGCTCACAAGATAAAATCGGGTCACCTCAGTATTTCTAATTAGGTAAATCTGCCCCTGATTGCGTCGGCGCGATATATACGCAACGTGAACCGTGCCGAATTCTTCGCCGTTTTCCTTCTTTAATACCAGGATATTGGGATCGTCCGTACGCTTAAACTGCCCGTCTGTGCAGATTCCGTCTTTGTCGACCAGCTGCCATCGACAGTTGTCCTCCTCATGAAAAGCCAGGCTTTCCCGACTCGTTTTGTCATCCCGGTAGAAACCATCAATGGCAAACCCTTCGGAAGCGCATTCCTGCATATAGGACGTTTCTCGGCTTATATCAAACAGCCCCGTAGCGCCCAGGAGCACAGCCAGGCAGACCACTGCAAGGGCTATCGAAATAGCACGGCGACCCATGCTAGCCCAACCGATAGTTGTTTAACGGAGCACGAAACATACCTGGAACCTCCGATATCAGGGGGAACGTCGCCAGCAGGCTGGCGACAACTATATGTTTCTAACATCAAACCATATGGCTGCCACTCGCGGAGGGGACATCGGCGAACGGCGTGTTTTCATACTCCATTGGTCAAACCTAAGCGCGGCCCTACAGCTCGTACTTGTACACGCGGTAGATATACTTTTCGGCTTCCATCTCGTAGGTGGCGATGGGCAGTCCGCAGCGATCATCTCGTCGTTTGGCAGATAGGTCACGCTGTGCTGGCCCGCGTTGAGCGAAAAATCGCCCTGGGCTTGCAGCAGCTTGTCCTCAAAGCCCGAGCCGGCCCAAAAATCGGGCAAGCCCACGGAAGGCCGTAGCAAGGTCATTTGCGCAACATATGTCCAGCAAAAACAGGTGGTAGCCGGTACGGCCACCACCCGTTTGCCTCATATCTAGCCCATAGCAGGCAAGCTACTTCTTAATGCCGCGTCCCAGACGATTGGCGACCGATGCAACGGCCTCCTCGCTGGCCGGCCCACAGCTCACGCAGCCATCATGGGCACGCATCTGGCCGGTGACCTCGTCCATTGCGAGCGGCGCCACCTTCTCGAGCTTAAAGCCCTTGCCGGCGCGCATGTTCTCCTTCGCCACGCTGATCATGAGCTTAATGCGGTTGAGCTGGTTGACCTCGGATGCACCGGGGTCGTAGTCCACCGCGACGATGTTGCTCTCGGGGTGCTGGCGGCGCAGCTCCTTGATCACGGCCTTGCCCACCACGTGGTTGGGCAGGCACGCGAAGGGCTGCGTGCAGATGATGTTGGGCGCACCGTGATCGATCAGGTCGAGCATCTCGGCCGTGAGCAACCAGCCCTCGCCCATGTTGTTGCACACCGAAAGCACCGTGCGGGCCTTATCGGCCATGGTGCCGATGCGCTCGGGCGCCTCAAAGCGGCGGGACTTTTCGAGCATCTCTTCCACCGGCGTGCGCATCCAGTCCACGAGCTTGATGAGCGCCTGCATACCAGCGCGCGTGGTAGCAGAGCTTCCCAGCTCGTCCTTCTGCAGCTCGGCGTTGCTCATAGAGTACAGGAAGAAGTCGAGCAGACCCGGCACCACGGCCTCGCAGCCCTCGCGCTCGATAACGTCGACCACGTGGTTGTTGGCCGTGGGATGGAACTTGACCAGAATCTCGCCGACCACGCCCACGCGCGGCTTGGTGCCCTCGCCCACGAGCGGCATGGTGTCGAACGCGCGAATGGCCTCGCGGCACAGCTTGGTGTAGTTGTGCCTGTTGAACTTAGGCGCCAGCTTGCGGGCGCGCGCCATGTACTCCTCGTAGAGCGCGTTCGCCGCACCGGGCGTAGCCTCGTACGGGCGGCAGCGGTAGAGCATCTGCATCATCACGTCGCCAAAGAGCACCGCGTACACGGCCTGCTTAAGCAGCGCCGGCGTAATCTTAAAGCCGGGATTGTCCTCGCCGAGCGCCACGGCCGAAAGCGAGATTACCGGGATCTCGGGGTGGCCACTCTCGCGCAGCGCCTTGCGAATGAGCGCGATGTAGTTGGTGGCACGGCAACCGCCGCCGGTCTGGCTTATGACCACGGCCGTCTTGGACAGGTCGTAACGACCGCTCTCGATGGCCTCCATAATCTGGCCCGTCACCAGGATCGACGGATAGCAGATGTCGTTGTTCACGTAGCGCAGGCCGGCCTCGACGGCATCGTGATCGGTCGAGGGCAGCAGCTCCAAGTTGTAGCCGGCACCGCGGAACACCTCTTTGACCAGGTCAAAGTGGATCGGCGCCATCTGCGGGCACAGGATGGTATAGCCCTCCTCGCGCATCTGCTCGGTAAAGGGCACCTTGGGCCACGCGGTCGAAGCGCTCTCGCGCTGCGCCTCGAACGTGTACTTGCGGCTCGCGAACGCGGGAGCATCCTTGGAGGGCGCCACCGGCGCGGCGTCGCCCTGCTCGTAGGCCTCGCCCGCTGCCGTGGCCTCGGCCAAGCGCTCGGCCTCCTGGTCCTTAAGCGCGGCCATGAGTGAGCGGATGCGGATGCGCGCGGCGCCCAGGTTGGACACCTCGTCGATCTTGAGCACGGTGTAGATCTTGCCGCTGGCTTCCAGAATCTCCTGCACCTGATCGGTGGTCAGGGCATCGAGGCCGCAGCCGAAAGAGTTGAGCTGGATCAGGTCCAGATCGTTGCGCATCGTCACAAAACGGGCGACGGCGTACAGGCGGCTGTGGTACATCCACTGGTCGACGACGCGGATGGGGCGCTCGGGCTTCACGAGATGCGCGAGCGAATCCTCGGTAAAGACCGCAAAGCCAAAGCTCGAGATAAGCTCAGGCAGGGCGTGGTTGATCTCGGGGTCGTTGTGGTAAGGACGGCCGGCGAGTACGATGCCGTGGCCGCCGTGGTCCTCGACCCACTTAAGAGCCTCCTCGCCCATGGTCTGGATATCCTCGTGGAAACGCGCGTCGGCCTCAAAGGCAGCGTTGACGGCGGCATCGACCTCGGAGCGCGTGATTTTAGGACCGCGCACGCGACCGCGACCGGCCTCAGCATCGGCCACGCGGTCGACGGCGAGCACCTGGTACAGGCGGCGCTTGAGCTCGGTCTTGTCGTGATAGGGCACAAACGGGTACAGGAACTCGATGTTCTGCTCGCGAATCTCGTCGATGTTGAGTGCCAACGCCGTGGGGTAGCTCATGACGATGGGGCAGTTGTAACAGTTGCCAGCGGTCGGGTCCTCTTTGCGCTCCCAGCGCACGCACGGCATCCAAATGAAGTCGACATCGCGGTCGATAAGGTTCATCACATGGCCGTGGCTCATCTTAGCCGGATAGCACACGCTTTCGGACGGCATGGACTCGATGCCCGCCTGGTAGGTCTTTTTGCTCGACTGGTCAGACAGCTGCACGCTAAAGCCCAAGCGCGTAAAGAACGCGTGCCAGAAGGGGTAGTTCTCGTACATGTTGAGCGCGCGGGGGATGCCGACGGTGCCGCGCGGGGCCTCGTCGGGGCTCAGCACCTCGCGGTTAAACAGCAGCTCGTTTTTCTTTTTGAAGAGGTTGGGGGCCTCGGTCTTTTGCTTTTTGTGGCCGGCGCCCTTCTCGCAGCGGTTACCGGTAATGAAGCGCCTACCGCCGCCAAAGTCGTTGACGGTAAGCTGGCAGTTGTTGGAGCAGCGACCGCAGCGGACATGCTTTTGCGTCACGGTAAGGTGCGCGATGTCCTCGGCCGAAAGGATGGTCGAGGCGCCATCGGCGCCGGCGCGATCGCGGGCGAGCAGGGCCGCACCATAGGCGCCCATGCAGCCGGCGATGTCGGGACGCACGGCATGAACGCCGGTGAGCTGCTCAAACGCACGCAGCGTGGCGTCGGACATAAAGGTGCCGCCCTGGACGATCACTTGGCTGCCAATCTCCTTGGGGTCGGGCAGCTTAATGACCTTGAACAGGGCGTTCTTGATGACGGAATAGGACAGGCCGGCCGCAATGTCGCCCACCGTGGCGCCTTCCTTTTGCGCCTGCTTGACGCGCGAGTTCATAAAGACCGTGCAGCGACTGCCCAGGTCGACGGGGGCCTTGGCATGGATGGCGGCATCGGCGAACGCGCGCACGTCCATGTTCATAGAGACGGCGAAGCTCTCGATAAAGCTACCGCAACCCGACGAGCAGGCCTCGTTGAGCATGATGTGCTCGATGACGCCGTCCTTGACGCGCAGGCATTTCATGTCCTGGCCGCCAATGTCCAGAATGAACTCGACGCCGGGCAGGAACGCCTTGGCGCCGCGCAGGTGCGCAACGGTCTCGATCTCGCCGGAGTCGGCCTTGAGGGCCTCGATGAGCAGCGCCTCGCCATAGCCCGTGGTGGTCACGTGGCCGATGGTGCAGCCCGCGGGGATGTGGTTGTAGAAATCGGCCATGATGACCTTGGCCGTGCCCAGGATGTCACCGTTGTTGTTGCCGTACCAGGTGTGCAACAGCTGGCCGTCCTCGCCCACGAGCGCGGCCTTCATGGTGGTGGAACCGGCGTCGATGCCGATGAACACGCGGCCGGTGTAGCCGTCGAGCTTGCCCTTGGGGACGACTTCCTGGTCGTGGCGGGTTTTGAACTCGGCAAAGTCCTCGTCAGTGGCAAAGAGCGGGTCCAGACGCTCGACCTCGGCGCCCTGCGTGTCACCCAGGCTGTCGATGGCCTCGATGAGCTGCGGGAACGAGCTGAGCTTATTGGACTCGTGCGCCATGGCGGCACCGCTCGCCACAAACAGGTGGGCGTTTTGGGGCACGATACGGTGCTCCTCGTCCAGGTTGAGCGTGAGGTAGAAGCGGTGGCGCAGCTCGGAGAGATACTGCAGCGGGCCGCCCAGGAAGGCGACGTTGCCGCGGATGGGACGGCCGCACGCCAGGCCCGAGATGGTCTGGGTCACGACGGCTTGGAAGATGGAAGCGGCGACGTCCTCGGGACGGGCGCCTTCGTTGAGCAGCGGCTGCACGTCGGTCTTGGCAAAAACGCCGCAGCGGCTGGCGATGGGATAGATGGTGGTGGCGTTGGCCGCGAGCTCGTTAAGGCCGCTGGCGTCGGTGTGCAGCAGGGTTGCCATCTGATCGATGAACGCGCCCGTGCCGCCGGCGCAGGTGCCGTTCATGCGCTGCTCGATGCCGTTGTCGAAGCTGTCTCTTATACACATCTGACGCTGCCGACGA
>URGY01000111.1 GCA_900547505.1 uncultured Collinsella sp. | reverse complement strand
GCGTAGTCTCGTGGGCTCGGAGATGTGTATAAGAGACAGGGTAGGCGTTATTGTCCACCAGCACGGGCGATTTTGGCATGGGGTTTGGCGCTTAATTTGACGGGTGCGGACGAATGGCTGGTTAGTCTTGCGCGTCGTTGACGGCGACTACCGTCAACCTGGCGCCGTCGACCGTAAACGATATGTCGAGCCCGGCGTAGGCCAAGTGGTAAACGCGGTTTGGCTCGTGCTTGCTGCCCGCGCGGCGCGGATCTTGGCGAAGAACCTCGACCAAGCCGGGGAGCTTTGCGGGCGGGACCATGTCTTGAAGAGCTTGCGGAAACTCAACATCGAGCTCTTGCCACGGAGCACCCTCAATCCAGCCGCCCGTTGCATCCGGGTGGCAGTCCGCAAACGGAATGTAGGGCTTAATGTCGTAGATGGGCGTGCCGTCGCGCAGGTCGGGTCCCAGCACATGGATGATGGGGCCGTCGTCGGTAAGCTCCACGCGGTCGAGCTTAACGCAGGTGAGCCCGATGGGGTTAGGGCGAAACGGACTGCGCGTGGCAAACACGCCCACGCGCTCGGCTCCACCCAGACGCGGCGGACGCACGGTTTTCGACCACTTGGCATTAGTGCCGGACCTGTCCTGCGACTTGGCATCGGCAGCTATGTCCTTAGCCGTGCCGCCGGGCGTTCCGTTTTCGAAGCGCCACAGCAGCCACAGGTGAGAGAAGGAGTCCAGACCCTCAACCGCTGCATTGGAGGCAAATTCCGGCTCAAAAACGATGCGTCCCTGCAGATGGGGCGCCAAAAAGCTGTTGCGCGGAATGCCGAACTTCTGCGGCAGGTCGGTATGTATGTGTGCGATAGGTTCCATGCCGGTCATTGTACGGCATGGAGGCGCGGGGCGTTGCGCGCAATTCTTCGCCGCGGTCTCCCGTCGTGCAACCAACGGTTGCTTGGAAGGGCGCCTGCCGCCGCGTATGCTTAAGCCATCAACCAGCAGAAAGGAGCCGTTATGGCCTTTGCAGAAAAGCTCATTGCCATCCGTCGCGCCCATCACCTTACCCAAGAGCAGCTCGCCGCCAAGCTCTTCGTCACACGCCAAGCCGTCAGCCGTTGGGAGCGCGACGAGGTCACGCCGGGCATCGACATGATGAAGCTCATCGCCGCCGTAACCGGCGAGCCTCTGTCTCATCTGCTCGAGATGCCCGAGCACTATTGCCAGAGCTGCGGCATGATACTCACGCCCGATGACTGCGGCACCGATGCCACGGGCGCCACGACCGACCATTACTGCAAGTGGTGCTACGACCACGGTAAGTACACCTACGACACCACGATGGAGGCGATGATCGAGGATTGTGCCCCGCGGCTGGCGCAAAACACCGGCATGTCGCTCGACGAAGCCGTCTCGCTCATGGGCGCCGTCCTGCCGCAACTGGAGCGCTGGCGCACCGTGCAGGAAAACGAGGAGCGCTACGGTGCCGAGGCGCGGGCGCGCTATGGCGATGAGGCTATCGATGCAGCAAACGAAACGCTGCTGGACATGGACCCCGAGACATGGAACGACATGAAGGAACTTGAACGCGCTGTTCTGGGCCAGCTATCGATCGCCATGGGCGATGGCGATGCGGACGGAAGCGAGGCTCGCAAGCTTGTCGCGATGCATCGTCGCTGGATTGCTCTCAACTGGGGATGCGAGCCCCAGAACGAAGCGTATCTGGGCCTCGCCCACGGCTATCTTGCCGACCAGCGCTTTGTTGACTACTACGACAAGCCCTGCGGCACCGGAGCCACGGCGTTTCTGGTACAGGCCATCGAGTCGTCGTTGACGCGCGCATAGACCGCGGCGGCTTTGGGTATTTCAATCAAAACTTCAACCGATTGGAGACCCATGGCTACTGATCACGAGCTCGTGCTCTACGTTATGACCGGCTGCCCGTATTGCATAAAGGTCAAGCGTTTCCTTGCCGATAACGGCGTGACCATTCCCGAGCGCAATATCTCGACCGATTCCGATGCCGAGCAGACACTCATCGCCGTCGGCGGAAAACGCCAGGTTCCCTGCCTATTCATCGACGGAAAGCCGCTCTACGAATCGAGCGACATCATCGCATGGGTACAGAAGAACCTGCTCTAGCACGCGCATTGCAACCGACCACCCCAACCCATACGGCCCAAACATGTACACCAGCACCCAAAGTCGACATTTTTCGACATCTTTGGATGCTGGTGTACAGTTTTTTGCAGAAGCAGTCATGGACGCTCTTAACCGGCTAATTGTTTGAGGCGACCTTTGGATTATGGCTGTTTGACGCCTCTGGAAAGGGTTTCCGAGAGGGCTGTGGTCAAAAAAGGGCAAATATGAGTACTGCTACCTGTTTAGTAGCAGCGATTTTGATCACTTCAGGAACTATTCAACGTTCCATACGTCCGTAGACGACGCTATTTCTCCTCATATGTTTAATAAAAGTAGCTCCTAATGGGAACAAATCTCATCAGGAGCTACTATTTATAGCAAAATAAATGCAACTATAATGGCAACAGTACTCATATTTGCCCCTTTTTGACCACGACCCTCCAGAATAGCCGCTGAGGACGACACTAAATGACATAATCCGGCACTTGGACGTTCTTATATGACTAGCCATTGAAGGACACCTAACGACTACTCCCATTCGCGACACACTGTGTCGCGAATTAAGCTAGTCCCATTATCGAAGGCCAGTGAGAGCTCCTGCCCAGAATCTCGATAGCTTAATAAAGCGCTCCCCTCCGGAAGTTCAATGAGCATCCAAATTCCAGGCTGAAAAGCAAAGGAGTATCGAAGCCGTCAATGCTCATTTCCTATCGAACACGCGGGTCAAAACAAGCTAATTAGCCTGATAAACTGTTTGTATTTTTGTCTACAAAACTGTATACAAAAAGAGTATCCGTTGACCTGTGCTCGACATTATGCCGATCGATAGGAGGCGCTATGGACGCTAAGCAGCTCGAAAAGATGATGGGGTTTGCTCCCGGAGAGTTGGAGAAAGCCGCGGAGGCATACGAAAAAGATGAGTGGCCGAAGGGTCGCACCATCAAGTTGGGAAGGCCACCAATCTCTGATGAGCCGAGCGTCGTTTTATCAGCACGTGTGGGCGAATCGGTCCTTGAAGCCTTTGATGCAAAAGCAAAGCGCCATGGGCAAACACGCACGGAGCGACTCAGGGAGCTCATCACGCTTGATGCAATGATTGCCTAGTTACCCACCACACCCAAACATGTACACCAGCATCCAAAGTCGACATTTTTCGACATCTTTGGATGCTGGTGTACAGTTTTTTGCAGAGGTAGTCATTGGGGACGTTCTTAAATGACTAGTCGTTAAAGAACGTCCCCAATGACTAGCTAGCCGTGGAAGCGGGCTATGGGCGCAAGTGGCTGCTCGCGAAAGACGCGCTCGACGGCGGCGCGGTATTCGTCGACCTTTTTGGTCTTACGTACGAGCTTGTGGACGGTAGTGGGGTCGGCGAAAGCGCACTTGGCGTAGAACCACCACTCCTTCATACGAAAGACCGCGTTACCGCCAATCTCTTCTGCATAGGCCGCAAACAGTGTGTCGTGGAAACGCTGCAGTTCGGCTGCCGTGGCAGCAAGGCCGCCGTTGACCATGCGAGCCAGAGCGGGATTCGCGAGCAGGCCACGCCCCAACATCACATGGCGCGTGCCGGGATAGGCCTCCACCAGCGCGTCCATATCCTCAAGATCAAAAATATCGCCGTTGTAGGCGACCGGGAACGGCGCACGCTCCAGCGTCTCGCCATAAAACTCTTTGCGCGGCGAGCCCGCATAACGGTCCTTCTGCACGCGCGGATGCACGATCAGCTCTGCCAGCGGCATGCGGCAATATAGATCGAGTACGCGCTCGTATTCGTCGTCGCTCTCCAGCCCCAGCCTGGTTTTTACCGATACCGGCAACGGCGAGCGCTCGCACACATCACACAAGAACACCTCGAGCTCATCCAAGTTGCGCAAAAAGCCCGATCCTTTGCCCTTGGCAACAACCGTCCCCGAGGGGCAGCCAAGGTTGAGATTGACCTCGCGGTAGCCCATGTCGGCGAGCACCTGTGCCGCCCACACAAACTCGTCCGCGTTCTTAGACATCAGCTGAGGCACTACGTTGAGCCCCTGGTTGTTGGCAGGATCGATCTCCTTAAGCGCCTTGCCGCCAAAGCGGTTTCCCACCCGCGGCGGCGGCAAAAACGGCGTGTAATAACAATCGAGCGCGCCAAAGCACTCCGCATGCACGCGACGGAACACATGCCCGGTAATCCCCTCCATGGGGGCCAACGATAGAATCATCAACATCTACTCTCAGATCAACGAATGTGACAAAGGAATCGCCCCTTTGTCACATGCATTATGCCTTGTCCTTGAGGCGGCCCACAAGACGGAGGCGGTTACTTGACGCCAACCAGCCAACCAGTCGTCGCTGTGCAACGAAGGTGAATGGCGCCCACGATCAAGCGAGCACCAACAGCATGCTGTTGACCGCTATGTCTGAACAACAGACACCCTCCACTCATCTATACTCAAGAGCGTGTGCGCATCGCCCAAAAACGATGAGAGTCGAGGCCCCCATGCAGCAGCTCACCGAACGAGAAAAGAAACGCATCCAGCGGTACTGCATGTACCCCAAGATCGCAGCGACCGCACTCATCATGTCGTTCGTAGCATGCCTGTTGATGTTGCCGCTCCAAATGATCAACGATATCGCGTTCCACCAAAAGGAATTCCAACCCGCGGGCATATATACCGCCATCGCACTCACCGTAATCGAGCTCGCCATCTTTTGCTATTGTGCCCTTGCACCACGCTTTGGGATGCAGGGCAAACAGTGGAAGGAGCTGCAGGGCAGGCTTGCGGTAGCCCAGACCAACAAGGACCGTTCCGCGGAGGTCGCCGGCGTACTTGCCACGCAAGCTGCCGGCCGCCTGCTCAAGAACAGCGACAACGATCTCGCGCGCAACCTGGGCGGTGCCGCCGAGGTCGCCAGCGCCGTGGGGGCAGTCACCACGGCGGCAGACGTGCTGGCCGAGACCTCGAGCAATGCCGAGGCCATGGCAAACGCATACGGTGTGACGATTCCAAGCGTCAAGAAGCAGATCATAGCTCTCGCGGTGTTGCCCGCCATTGTGCTGCTTGGCGTCTACATCCCTCAGTTTGTCCAGGGAAATAACGCGCTTCAGGTAAGAAAGGCTGCAGCCGCCGAGCAGCTCGCCATCGCGCAGGATGCCTTGGAGCCCGTGTGCGAACGCGTCGCCGCAGACGACCCGTACGAGTCGTATCACGACTACGGCTACCGCATTATCGGCTATCTGCGCGATAATGACCTCGGCGCTCAAGCAGTCTATGTCTACCTTTCTTTTGATGCAGACGGCATGCTCACGGACGTCGATTACACCAGTCAGATCGACCCCGAGGCAAGCCCTGCAGACAACCTCGCCCGCGCCGAGCAGGATATCGCGACGCTCTGCGCCCCGCTCAACGGGTTGGACATTTCCGTTGCCACACCGGACCTCCTCACGCCATGCAGCCTGTCGGATGAATTTAAACAGGCATTTTTAGCCGGATCCCTATATGAAGAAATCAGCATCAAGACGGAGGACGAATCTATCAAGTCGTACTACACCTTTGACACCGAGCCCAAGGAAGAGTTCGACGAATACACCCACCCGGAAATTAGGCTCATGCTCTCTGCAAAGAAGAACTAAAGGCTTACGCTCTAATTGCCGCTCGCAAACATCGTCTATATCTCGAGGTCTAATACTTTTCCGAGAAGTGAACGGCTGTATTTGGACCTCCGAAGCATCGACATTCTCTGACGCCAAAACCGCAGGATTCAACAATCAAAACCGCTGGAAATTGCATCTCAAAAGTGTCGACGCTTCGGGGGTCCATTTTGACTCGTTCACTTCTCGGAAAAGTATTAGACCTCGAATTCACAAGCCGCTCAATGTGACAAAGGGACCGTCCCTTGTCACATTATTCGAGGCTTCGGTAGTTTGTGTGACAAGGGGCTAGCCTAGGCAGCAACGCTCTTCG
>URGY01000110.1 GCA_900547505.1 uncultured Collinsella sp. | reverse complement strand
CAAGGCTATTCGTCGGCAGCGTCAGATGTGTATAAGAGACAGAGCAGGGCGTGGATGTCGACGTGTGCCTGGGCTTTGGCACCGCTTCCAAGGCCGTGGGTGTCGATGAGTTCCGCGCGCTGGGCGCCACGGTTAACGTGTGCACCGATGATGGCACGCTGGGCACGCACGGTTTTTGCACCGACCCGGCAGCCGAGCTGCTCGGCGAGGGCGGCTACGACTACGTCGCCAGCTGCGGCCCCGCCGTCATGATGAAGAAGGTTGCCGAGGCTGCCGCCGAGGCCGGCGCGTACTGCGAGGTGTCGCTCGAGCGCATGATGAGCTGCGGCTTTGGTGCCTGCAACACCTGCAATGTCGAGACGGTCGACGGTATGAAGGGTGCTTGCATGTGCGGCCCCGTGTTCGATGCTTCCAAGGTGGTGGTCTTCTAGTGGGTACCGTGAACATGGCCGTCGATTTCGGCGGCGTCAAGATGCAGAACCCCATCAACACCGCAGCCGGTACCTTTGGCTACGGTTGGCAGTTCCAGAACTTCTTTGATGTTTCCCAGCTGGGCGCCATCACCACCAAGGGTTGCGCTGCCGAGCCCTGGCCCGGCAACCCCGCGCCCCGCATGGCCGAGATTCCCGGCGGTATGATCAACTCCGTGGGCCTTCAGAACCCCGGCGTGGCCGCCTTTGCCCGCGAGTCCGGTCCGTGGCTCGAACAGCTGTCCAAGGACGGCTGCCAGGTCATCTGTCAGGTTGCTGGCCACTCCGTTGACGAGTTTGTCCGCGC
Organism: uncultured Collinsella sp.; assembly: GCA_900547505.1. Taxonomy (GTDB): domain Bacteria; phylum Actinomycetota; class Coriobacteriia; order Coriobacteriales; family Coriobacteriaceae; genus Collinsella. The sequence continues at coordinate 5,380 of URGY01000110.1, read as the reverse complement.
ACTCGAGATGTATGTTGAGCTGTGCCCTTGGGCTGCCGGCTACGAGATCAACGTGAGCTGCCCTAATATCGCCGCCGGCGGTGCCGCCATGGGCTCCACGCCCGAGGGCGCCTCTTCCGTTATGGCTGCCTGCCGCAAGGTGACCGATAAGCCGCTTTTCGTGAAGATGGCGCCGGTCAACGTCGCCGAGATCGCCAAGGCCCTCGAGGCTGCCGGCGCCGACGGCCTTTCGGTCATCAACTCCATCCAGGGCATGGCCATCGACGTCCATACCCGCAAGTCCCGCGTGGCCAAGCCCAAGGGCGGCCTTTCGGGCCCGCTGTGCCACCACATCGCCGTTCGCATGGTCTGGGAGGTCGCCCAGGCCGTCGATATCCCCATCAACGGCGTCGGCGGTGTCATGACTGGCGAAGATGCGGCCGAGTTTATCCTGGCTGGCGCCACCTGCGTGTCGGTCGGCATGGCCAACTTCGTCGATCCGTGCGCTTCGCTCAAGATTGCGCATGAGCTCGAGGCCTGGGCCGAGTCCCAGGGCGTGAAGGACATCAACGAACTGGTAGGTGCGTTCGAATGCTAGAGACCGATGCCCGCGACCGCGTAATCGTCGCTCTCGACTGCGACCGTGAGCGTGCGCTCGAGCTTGCCCACGAGCTTTCGGGCCATGCCGCCTGGCTCAAGGTTGGCATGACGCTCTATTACGCTGAGGGTCCTGAGATCGTCAAGACGTTCAAGGACCTGGGCTTTAAGGTCTTCCTTGACCTCAAGTTCCATGATATTCCGCATCAGGTTCGCGGTGCCGCCCGCTCGGCCTCGCTTGCCGGTGCCGATCTGCTTTCGGTCCACGGCTTGGGTTCGGGCGCCATGCTCGCTGCCTGCCGCGAGGGCGCCGAGGAGGCGCGCGAGGACCGCGCCAAGCTCGTCGCCATCACCGTGCTCACGAGCATGAACCAGGATGCCTTGAGCGAGATCGGCGTCGAGTCGCCCGTGGCCGAGGAGGCCGCCCGCCTGGCAAAGCTCGCTCAGGCCAACGGCATCGACGGTATCGTGTGCTCGCCGATGGAGGCTCACGACATGCGTGAGCTGCTGGGTCCCGATGCCCTGATCGTGACTCCGGGCGTGCGTCCGGTGGGTGCCGCCCTTGGTGACCAGTCCCGCGTGGCGACGCCTTCCCAGGCTATCGAGCGTGGCGCAAGCCACATTGTGGTGGGCCGTCCCATCACCGGCGCCGACGATCCGGTTGCCGCCTTTGACGCTATTGTCGCTGAGCTGGTCGAAAACGTCGCCTAAAAGATTCCCCTAAGTCACCACTTTTGGGTCTCATTAGCACAAAATAGCCCCTGTGCCTGCGTAAACTTTCCCATCCTTTGTGTGGAATCGCAGGTCAGGGGCTTAACTTTGGGCGCAGTATATTGCACTTTTTGCGGGTATCGTCTAACCTATGGAGCCGCGATTGGGCATTTTGTACGTTCTACGTGCTAAAATGCCAATCATTGAATCAGATATAACCCAACTTTTGGAGGTACGAATGGCACTCCCTCAGCTTACCGATGAGCAGCGCAAGCAGGCTCTTGAGAAGGCTGCTGCCGCACGTCACGCCCGCGCTGAGCTTCGCGAGCAGATCAAGAAGGGCGAGAAGTCCCTCGAGTCCGTGCTCAACTCCGATGACCCCATCGCTTCCCGCATGAAGGTTTCCACCCTCATCGAGTCTCTCCCTGGTTATGGCAAGGCCAAGGCCGCCAAGATCATGGAGGAGCTCGGTATCTCCGCTACCCGTCGCGTCCAGGGCCTCGGCGTCCGTCAGCGCGAGCAGCTCCTCGAGCAGCTGACCAAATAAGTGAGCGCTCAGGATTCCAAGCTCTTTGTGATTTCTGGACCGTCAGGCGCAGGCAAGGGTACGCTCGTCACTCGTGTGCGCGAGCGCCGCTCGAACCTGGGCCTGACGGTTTCGGCTACCACGCGAGCACCACGCAAAGGTGAGGTCGACGGCGTCAACTACTTTTTTCTGACGCGCGAGGAGTTCGACCGCCGCGTGGCAAACGGTGAGTTTGTTGAGTGGGCCGAGGTCCACGGTAACTGCTACGGCACGTTGGTGAGCGAGGTCACATCCAAGCTCGCCTCGGGCGCGTCTCTGATTCTGGAGATCGATGTCCAGGGTGCCCTGCAGGTGAAGGAGCGTTTCCCCGAGGCCGTGCTGATCTTTATCAAGCCGCCTTCGCTCGAGGTGCTTCGCGAGCGTCTAGTCGGTCGCGGTACCGAGACGCCCGAGACGATTGAGCTGCGTATGGCAAACGCCGCCGATGAGCTTGCCCTTGCTGACCGCTACGACGACGTCGTGGTGAATGACGATCTCGACCGCGCGACCGATGAGCTCGTTCGCGTTCTCGATATGCATGAAAGGATCTGAGGTCCGTGTCCGTTGTAAAGCCTTGCATTGACGATCTTCTGGAGAAGACCGATCACAACCGCTTCTTGCTCGCTTCGCTTGCCTCCAAGCGCGCCTGCGACATCAATAGCATGCTGCGTGGCCAGCACAACCGCGTGCTTGCCGTCCAGGATGTTGATGACATTACCATCGGGCTTTCCGGTGCCGATACCATCTCGATGGCTATGGACGAGATTGTCGACGGCGACATCTCTTACGATGAGGCCCGTTACGAGAAGGCGCTCGGCCACAAGGTTGCTGAAGCCTAAATGGCGGCTCGCGTCTGCCTGGTCCACTATCACGAGGTTGGACTGAAGGGTAAGAACCGCGCACATTTTGAGCATATCCTCATGGATAACATCAAGGCGGCCTTGGCCGCCTTTTCCGTGAATGCCGTGTCTCGAATTTCCGGTTATATCCTCGTGACCTTTAACGAGCATCAGGCCGACGAGGCGGCGCGTGTCATTCGCACCGTTCCCGGCGTTGCTCGCGTGTCTTTGGCGTATCACACCAATCGCGACCCTCAGGAGTACTGTGCCGCCGCCGTCAAGGCGCTGCGCGAGTTTGGTTCCTTCGATTCGTTTAAGGTGCACGCCAAGCGCTCCAATACCGACTATGAGCTCACCTCGATAGACATCAATCGTCAGGTGGGCGAGGTGTTGTGTGAGGCCTTCCCCGATAAAAAGGTTCAAATGCACGACCCCGATGCGATGGTGCACGTATTGGTGGTCCAGGGTAGCGTTTATGTGTACGCGCGCTCCGAGCGCGGCGTGGGCGGTTTGCCGGTGGGTTCTGCCGGCAAGGTCGTGACGCTGCTGTCGTCGGGTATCGATTCTCCGGTGGCGACCTGGATGCTCGCGCGTCGCGGTGCGGTGTGCGTGCCGGTACATTTTTCCGGTCGTCCGCAGACGCCCGATACGAGCGAGTATTTGGTGCAGGATATCATCCGTGCGCTTGAGCCGGGTGTCCAGATCGGCCGCCTGTACGTGGTGCCGTTTGGCGACTGCCAGCGTGAGATTTCGGTCACCTGTCCCAGCAACCTTCGCGTGATCATGTATCGCCGCATTATGTATTCGGTTGCCGAGCGCATTGCACACATCGAGGGCGCCAAGGCCATCGTTACGGGCGAATCGCTTGGGCAGGTTGCCTCTCAAACGCTTGAGAACATCATGGCCGTCAACGAGGCCGTGAAGATCCCCGTGTTCCGTCCTCTCATCGGTTCGGACAAGCAGGAGATCATCGCGCGCGCCGAGGAGATCGGTACGTTCGATATCTCGACTGAGGCCGCTCCCGACTGCTGCACGCTGTTTATGCCGCGCCGTCCCGAGACGCACGCTAAACTCGATGCCGTGCATGAGGCCTGGGAGTTGTTCGATCACGAGGAGATGATCGAGCGCCTGCTCAAGCAGACCGAGTACATCGACTTCGAGAGCAACACGTATAAGGCCCCTAAGACCTTAAAACGTAAACATTCGGAGCTTGCTCCGCGTGAGATTTACCAAGATCACGAGTAAATTTGTGCATAGACCGACGATGCGCTTGCATCGTCGGTCTTTTGCTATCTGGGCATTTTGCGACTAAGTGCTCATTTGCTGACGTGTGCCTGAATAAATGGACATTATTTCGCAAGGTTTTGGTCGGCTTTTGGTTTGACCGCGAAAACCGGTTTTGGAGAATGGCTGTTGCAGGACTCTTTTCCTGACACGATGTTGTTGGGAGGTTTTGCTATGGCGCAGCGCGAACAACACGAACGGGTCAAACGGATGGACCGCTTGGCGGACAAGCTGCTCTGTCATAAGGCAGTGGTGATTGCTATACTGGTCGTCATTGCGATGGCGAGTGGACTGGCGATGGCGAACCTTGGCGGCGGTGCCAGCGGCGTGTCTTTTGAGCACACTGATGGTTCGGGCTCGTTGGTGGAGCCGGGATCCGGCGATGCTTCGAGCGGAAAGACATCCGAAGACTCTTCGCCTAAGGCGTCTGCCGCGGCAGAGGTTTATGTCGATGTTGATGGCGCCGTTGTGTCGCCCGGCGTATATCGTCTCAAGGACGGCGCGCGGGTGGCTCAGGCGATTGATGCCGCCGGCGGGCTGGCGCCCGAGGCAGACGTTACGGGGCTCAATCGGGCATCTAAGGTCGTCGATGGACAGAAGATTCACGTTCCAACGGTAGGGGAGCAGCAGGCGTCCATAGCGGAAGCTGGTGTTGATGGTGGGGCTTCCGCATCATCGGGCGCGGGTGGCGCAACAGGCCTAGTAAACATCAATACGGCAAGCGCAGAAGAGCTGCAGACGCTTTCGGGCATCGGTCCCTCCATGGCCCAGTCGATTATCGATGAGCGGACAAAGAACGGTGCTTTTGCCTCGGTTGACGATCTGATGCGTGTGTCGGGGATCGGCGAGAAGAAGCTTGCCAAAATCAAAGATTCCATCTGCGTATGAGTGCGACCGAGCGCGAGCGTGTGATGCCTCCGCGGCCTCTGATGCCGTGGACGATGGCCCTGTGTGCCGGCATGTGCATGAGCTGCGCCTTGGTGCTCAACGTGGCCGCCGATGCGCTGCTGTGGGAGCGGGCTTCGGCGGTCGGGCCGCTTTGGGCCATCCCCGTTGCGGCGGCGGTATTCGTTGTGCTGGCTCAATCTTGTGCGTGGCTTGCCCCTTGGAAGCGGTGGCTGTATGCCGCGTCCGTCGGTCTTGTGGCGGGAGCGGTCGTCTCGGTGTGGTGGGCTGTGGGCACGCTGAGTGCCTCGAAGGCGCTCGATGGTCGAGCGGCAAGCAGCCTCGAGTTTGTCGTGCAGGGTGATCCATCCATAAACGACGACGTGTATTCCTATACCTGCGAGGCACGCGCGGACGGTAAGAACCTGGCAACGGTTCGCCTATCGTTTGACCGCGAGCTCAAGGTCGGGGCTGTCTCTTATACACATCTCCGAGCCCACGAGACTACGCTGCATCTCGT
>URGY01000109.1 GCA_900547505.1 uncultured Collinsella sp. | reverse complement strand
CTACACAAGGCTATTCGTCGGCAGCGTCAGATGTGTATAAGAGACAGCTCCAACACGCAGCGAAGCTCGCGCTCGGTCAGTCGCACGTAGGCATCGAGCCGCTCGTCCTCGAGCGAATCGATTCGCAGCACCTCAACGGCATCAGTCATAGCAGCCAGCCCGCACCTTTCTTTACAGCACATCTATACCAAACGAGGCGACGCTAAGCGCCGCCCCATGCATTCAAATAACCCGATGATACCGTTCACGCCAGACGATTTACGCCTCAACGCGACGATACGTCACGAACTCATAATCGAGACCCTCGTCACCCTCGCCCGCGGCAATCGTGGCAACACCGCCACGCCTCGCAATCTCCCACGCGGGATCGGCATCCAGATCGGGAAAGTACGTATCCACGTCATGCACGCAATGGTTATGCGTAACCTCGGCCTCGGCGCAATACGGCAAAAACTGCCGATACACCTCGCCGCCGCCAATCACCCACGCAACGGGTTCATCGGCTACCACGGCGAGCGCTTCATCAACGCTATGCACCACGTCGACGCCCTCGGGCGCAAAGCCTTGGTCGCGCGTGAGCACAATGTTGCGGCGATTCTTGAGCGGTCGTCCGCCGGGAAAACTCAACAGCGTCTTGCGCCCCATAATGACCGGGCAACCTTTGGTGCACGCCACAAAATGACGCATGTCGGCGCGATTAGACACCACCATGTCGCCCTCGCACCCAATGCCCCAGTCGTCACACACGGCGACGATAGCAGATAGCTTACACGTCATGAGCGCCACCTACACCGCAATGGGAATGTTCTTGACCTGCGGGCCGTGCTCATAGCCCTCAACAATCAGATCATCGGTCGTAAACGCGTAGAAATCATGCACATCGGGGTTGAGCGTTACCTTGGGAGCCGCAAACTGTGGGCGCTCGATAAGCTCGCGGACGATATCGACATGACGGTCGTAAATATGGGCATCGGCGATCACGTGCAGCAACTCGCCGGGAATCATATCGACCGACTGCGCAACCATCATCAGCAGAATGGCATACTGGCACACATTCCAGTTGTTCGCGGCCAAAATGTCCTGGCTACGCTGGTTGAGAATCATGTTGAGCGTCGGTTTGTCATCCTGCGGGCGCTGCGTCACGTTATACGTCACGCTGTAGGCGCACGGATACAGGTGCATCTCGGACAGATCGCTAAACACATAGGTGTTCGTCATAATGCGGCGGCTGTACGGCGTGTTCTTAAGGTCGTACAGCACGCGGTCCATCTGGTCAAAGTCACCCTCGGCATAATGGCTCTTCTGGCCAATCTGATACCCGTAGGCCTTGCCGATGGAACCGGTCTCGTCGGCCCACTCATCCCAGATATGGCTGTTGAGGTCATGCACGTTATTGGACTTCTTCTGATAGATCCATAGGATCTCGTCCATGGCAGATTTGAGGGCCGTACGACGCAGGGTAAGAGCCGGAAACTCCTCACGCAGGTCGTAGCGGGCCGTGACACCAAAGTTTTTAATGGTATAGGCAGGGGTGCCATCCTCCCACACCGGGCGGACCTTTTGGCCCTCGGTGGTGGTGCCATGGTCCAGAATATCGCGGCACATGGTTACAAACTGTTGATCAGCTTTGCTCATTGACCCTCCTGTCAGTCGCCTACAAGCGAGATTCATTGTAGCCCAGACGCACGCAGCCCCACAGCCCAAACATAAGCCCTCATTTTCTGACATATGCCAGAAATTCCTTGCGCAAATCTGCGCGTTCGCTATTCTATTGTTGACATATGTCAGATAAGGAGTGCACATGGCAGGAAGACGCGAGAAAATACGCCGCGTCGGGATCATCCCCGAATACCGCGGCTTTATCCCTGACGGCCTGGCGAGCGGCGATGCCATCGACATGACGGTCGACGAACTCGAAGTCCTGCGCCTGTGCGACCTGGAAGGCCTTAACCAAGAGGCAGTCGCACAGCAGATGGGCATTGCCCGCGCCACGGTGGCGGCAATCTGCAGCCGCGCGCATCGCAAGGTGGCAAACGCGCTGGTCAACGGACGAGCGCTCATCATCGAGGGCGGCAATATCGCGTACTCCCCCATCACCACAGTGACGGCCGTATGGCCAGCAAAGGAGGTCGACACCATGAGGGTGGCAACCACGTACGACAACGGCAACATCTTTATGCACTTTGGCCGCAGCGAGCAGTTCAAGATCTACGACATTCAGGACGGCAAGGTGCTCAACGAGCAGGTCGTGGGCACCGGCGGCACCGGCCACGGTGCCCTGGCGGGCCTGCTCGCCAACGGCGGTGTGGACACGCTCATCTGCGGCGGCATTGGCGGTGGCGCTATCAACGCGCTCGCCCAGGCCGGCATCACAGTCTATGCGGGCGCCCAGGGCAGCTGCGACGCTTGCGTCGAGGCCCTTATCGCCGGCACGCTCGCACAGAACGGCGAGGCCACGTGCGGCTGCCACGGCCATGACCACGACCACGCCCACGAACATGGCGAGTCCTGCAGCTGCCACGGCCATCACGAGCACGAGGGTCACGAGGGCTGCGGCTGCCACTAACGGCAAATGCCCTGGCGCCAGCACGCTTCCACGTGCGCAACAACCTGCGAACGAACGGCGAAGGCCGCCTGGAATACCATCCGGGCGGCCTTCGCCATACACGACTCAGCCAGTCGTTACTTTTTATTACGCATCTGCGCTTCCATCTGGCGCAGCAGCTCCATATCGGACTTAGGACCGCCCGTACCCAGGCCGCCCATGCCGCCCAGACCCATAGCGTCCAGGCCAGGGATATTGGGCATGCGCATTTTCTTGCCCTTCCTACCCTTTTTGCCCTTCTTGCCGCCGGCCTGTGCCTGATTGGCTATCGTGCGCATGCGGCCCATCATCTTATTCATCTCGCCCCACTGCTTCATAAGGCTGTTGACCTCGGTGGGGGTTACGCCGGCGCCCTTGGCGATACGCGCGCGACGTTGACCGTTGATTATGGAGGGACGCAGGCGCTCCTCCTTGGTCATCGACATGATGATGGCCTCGTTCTTATCGAAGATGCCCTCATCCAGGTTGCCGCCCATCTGGTTGAGCGCACGCTGTCCGCCGGGGAGCATGCCCAGGATACCCTTCATGCCGCCCATCTTCTTGACGGCCTTCATCTGGTCGAGCATGTCGTTCATGGTAAAGCCCTCGCGCAGCATACGCTCGGCAGCCTCGAGCTGCTCGGCATCGGCTGCCTCCTGAGCCTTCTCGATAATGCCGACGACATCGCCCATGCCCAGAATGCGCTTGGCCATGCGATCGGGATAGAACGGCTCAAGCGAATCGGGCTTCTCGCCCATGCTCACAAACTTGATGGGCTTGCCGGTCACCTGACGCACCGAAAGCGCGCCACCGCCACGGGCATCGCCATCGAGCTTGGAGATGATCACACCGTCAAAGTCGGTGCGATCGGCGAAGGTCGAGACGACGTTGACGATGTCCTGGCCGGTCATGGCGTCGACGACCATCAGCACCTGGTCGGGCTTGACGGCCTTCTTGATGTCGACGGCCTCCTGCATCATCTGCTCGTCGATCTGAAGACGACCGGCGGTATCGACGATGACCACGTCACGCAGGTGATCGACGGCCTCTTGGATGGCGCCCTTGGCGATATCGACCGGGTGCGCACCGTCGCCGCGAAAGACTGGTACGCCAATCTCGCCGCCGAGCGTGGCAAGCTGGTCGGCAGCGGCGGGACGGTAGACGTCGCACGCGGCGAGCAGCGGCGAGCGGCCCTGCTTCTTGAGCAGGTAGGCCAGCTTTACGGCCGCCGTGGTCTTACCGGAGCCCTGCAGGCCCACGAGCATGATGACATTGGGAATACGGTTGCTAAAGACGAGCTTGCTCTCGGTTGAGCCGAGCATCTCGGTGAGCTCGTCGAGCACGATCTTGACGACGTTTTGCGCCGGCGACAGCGACTCCATGACCTCGGCGGTCATGCAGCGCTCCTTGGTCTTGGCGACGAACTCCTTGACGACCTTAAAGTTAACGTCGGCCTCGAGCAACGCCATGCGAATGTCGCGCATGGCAGAAGTAATATCGGCCTCGGTCAGCTTACCCTTGCCGCGCAGGCGGTCAAATGTGTCGTTGAGGCGATCGCTCAGGGAATCAAACACTGGTTACTCCTTAGTTGGACTCGCCCACCAGGGCGCGGCAGAAATCTTTGGCGTTAAACTCCTGCAGGTCATCGACCTGCTCGCCCACGCCGATGCGCAGGATCGGGAGCTTGAGCTTCTCGGCCACGGCCATGGCGATACCGCCCTTAGCCGTGCCGTCGAGCTTAGTCATGATAATACCGTCCAGGCCCAGCGCCTCGTTAAACTCGAGCGCCTGGTTCAGACCGTTCTGACCAGTGGCGGCATCGATCACAAGCACGACCGAGACCGGCATGGGACCGGCGGCCATATTGGCGGCGCGCTTACGAGTAACATTGACCACCTTAGCGAGCTCGCGCATGAGCTCGGGGCTCGTGTGCAGACGACCGGCGGTATCAATGAGCACCAGGTCGCTGCCGCGCTTATCGGCCTCGTCGAGCACGTCATAGCACACGCTCGCCGGATCGGAACCGCGGTCACGCTTGATAACCGGTACGCCGGCACGCTGACCCCACACATCGAGCTGCTCGATAGCGGCGGCGCGGAAGGTGTCGGCCGAACCGATAACCACGTTCTTGCCGCGGGCGGTCATGGCGCTCGCAATCTTGCCGACCGTGGTGGTCTTGCCGGCGCCGTTGATACCGACAAACAGCACGCAGCTCGGCGTATCGGAAAACGGGTCGCGCTCAACAGGCACAAAATGGCCCTCGAGCTGCTCGGCCAGGGCGCGACGAAGCTGCGGGGCGGTCTTGAGGTTCTTCTTGGCGGCGGCGTCACGCAGGTCATCGGAGACCTGAATGGCGACCTCGGCGCCCATGTCACCCATGACGAGGGTGTCCTCAAGATCCTCCCAAAAATCCTCGTCGACCTCACCGCCAAAGTAGAAGACCTCGTTGAGGGCCTCGCGGCTGCGCTCAAGTCCGCGCGAGAGTGCGTCAAAGAATCCCATTATGCATTCACGACCTTTCCGGTTTCGCGATCGAGTTTTTGCGAGACGACGCGACTGACGCCGTCGGCTTGCATCGAGACGCCGTAGAGAACGTCAGCATCCTCCATAGTACGGCGCTGATGCGAGATTACCAAGAGCTGCGTATCGGAACGCAGCACATCGAGAGCACCGATGAGCTTGGACAGGTTGGCGTCGTCGAGCGCGGCCTCGACCTCGTCCAGCACATAGAACGGCACCGTGCGCGTACGGTATACGGCAAAGAGCAGAGCGAGCGCCGTCAGGCTCTTCTCGCCACCGGACATGAGCATCATCTTGGTGATACGCTTGCCGCGCGGCTGCGCCACGACCTCAATGCCCGTCTCGGCAGGATGCTCGGGATCGGTCATCTCAAGGTGAGCCTGACCACCCGGGAAGAGCATGGCGAAGATCTCGCGGAAGTTCGCGTCGACCTTCTCAAACGTCACCAGGAACGCCTTGCGCATCTTGCGGTCAATCGCCACGGTGATCTTGGTGAGCGCCTTGCGCGCGCTCTCCAGATCGGCCAGTTGCTCCTCGATGTAATCGGCGCGGCGCTTGAGCTGCTCGTATTCCTCCATGGCAACCTGGTTCACAGGGCCCAGGTTGTTGATCTGGCGCACGAGCTGGTTAAGCTCGCGCTCGGCGGCGTCGCGATCGGTGGGCGCCGGCAGCATGAGCGCTTCCTCGAGCACCGTGGTACCGTCGGCGGTGATGGCCTTGATGGCAGCCTCGACCTGCACCTCGAGCTTGCCGCGCGCCACCTTGAACTCATTTTGCGTCGTGGCGGCAGCATCGACCCGCTCTTTGGCGCGGGCCACCTCGGTCTTGGCGTCCTCGATGGTCTTCTTAAGCGAAGCCGAGTCCGCTTCCTCGAGCGAAGCCTGATCGCGCAGGCGCGCAGCCCAGTCCGAGGCGCGCTCCAACAGGGCAGAATAGCGCTCGTGCATGGGATCGACGCGAAGGCGCAGCAGCTCAAGCGAGCGCGAGGCCTGGCGTGTTCCGCGGATACGACGGTCGATACCCTCCAGGCGATGCTCAAGATCGGGCACGCGGCCCTTCAG
>URGY01000108.1 GCA_900547505.1 uncultured Collinsella sp. | reverse complement strand
GTCCAGAGCGAACAAGTTGGCATGAAAAAGGCAAGGCATAGACCTTCTGGTCATGCCTCGCCTTTTGAATGACAAATTGTCGCTCTGGGCGGCGCGCAGCGTCAGCTGGTCCGCCGTTCGTTAGAACGGCGGAACCTAAGGGCGCAGCGTCGAGCCGTTACGGCGTTTGGTAAAACGCCGTAACTTAAACTGCTTGTGCCAGCTTCTCGGCTCGCTCGGCGGCGGCAAGTGCCTCGATGACGGTACCGAGCTGATCGCCCAGAAGGACGCCGTTGTAGGTGGAGTTGAAGCCGATACGGTGATCGGTCACGCGGTCCTGGGGCTGGTTATAAGTACGAATCTTCTCGGAACGGTTGCCGTGGCCGATCTGGCTCTGGCGCTCGGCGCCGAGCTCGGCCTGCTGCTTCTCGAGCTCCATCTCGTACAGACGGGCACGCAGCATCTGCATGCAGACCTCACGGTTCTGGATCTGGGAACGCTGCTCCTGCGACTGCACCACGGTATTGGTGGGCAGGTGGGTGATGCGCACGGCAGAGTAGGTGGTGTTAACGCACTGACCGCCAGGGCCGGAGGCACAGTAGGTATCGATGCGCAGGTCGGATTGGTTGATCTGAACGTCGATCTCCTCGGCCTCGGGAAGCACGGCGACGGTTGCCGTGGAGGTCTGGATGCGGCCCTGGGACTCGGTCTTGGGGACGCGCTGGACACGGTGCACGCCGGACTCGAACTTCATGACGGAGTAGACGCGGTCGCCCTCGACCTTGAACTCAATGGACTTAAAGCCGCCGGCCTCGCTGGGGCTGGAGTCGAGCACGGTGGTCTTCCAGCCGCGCGACTCGCAGAAGCGCTGATACATCTTGTACAGATCGCCGGCAAAGATGGCCGCCTCGTCGCCACCGGCGGCGGAGCGAATCTCGACGATGGTGTTCTTGTCGTCGTTGGGGTCGCTCGGGATGAGCATGTACTTAATGTCTTCCTCGAGCTGGGGAAGCTTGGCCTCGTTCTCGGAGATGTCCATCTGGAGCATCTCTTTCTCATCGGCATCGGTGGTATCGTGGAGCATTTCCTTGGCAGCCTCGATGTCATCGAGCGCGCCGATGTACTCGCGCGATGCGGCGATGAGGTCGGACTGGTGCGCGTACTCCTTGTTGAGACGCGTGAACTCCTTGATATCGGAGGCGACGGCCGGGTCGGAGAGCTTCTTCTCGAGCTCCTCGTAGGCCTTGATGATCTTTTCGAGCTTGTCGCGCATGGCGGGACTCCTTTATATGCGTGAAGGTGAAAATCGGCAGAATTGATGGGGCGTATGGCGCCACTGCGGGGGTAAGCCCAGCTAGAACATGTCGATCTTCAGATACATGCGATCCCTTCACGTATGGGGTACATAGTTGCGGTCTAACCCATACATGATAGCGTGCGCAGGCAAACCTGCATATAACCCGCACGGAATGATTGGATGTAGTCGTTGGGGACGTTCCTTAATGACTAGTCGTTTAAGAACGTCCCCAACGACTAGCAAAGGGACTGTCGCTTTGTCACATTTTAGAGCGTCTGAAGCAGAGCGATGAGGAAGCGTACGCCCTGAAGATAGGCGCGGCGGGTGATGCGCTCGTTGGTGCCGTGGACGCCGCGATCACACTCGTCGTCATCAACCACAAAGGCCGAGAAGCGAATGCATTCAGGGCAAATGTGCTGGTAGTTGGCAGCGTCGGTCGCACCGATCACGGTCGAGGGCACAATTGCCACTGGCTCGAATGATCCGTTTTCCTCCGTCCCCTTTGGATCACAGAAATAGCGAGCGGCGACGGAGCGAACCGCCTCGAGGCCGGGACCACCGATGCGCGGGGACGGCGAGGGTTCGGAGCTGCCGGGGCCCAGCTCCACTTCGACACGACCGGCAAGGTCCGCCCCGGCAACCGCTTCGCGGCAGCGCGCCACAACGTCGGCCACGCTCGTGCCCTCGAGCATGCGGAAGTTGATGTTGGCCCACATATCCTGCGGCATTACGTTGGCGCCGGTGCTGCCACCCTCGATCTGCGTGGGCGCGCAGGTGGTCGTCACCAGCGGATAGAGCTTTTTGCTGGCGAGGCAATCGCGGACAATGGCGCCCCCGTTGGCGGCAATTTCATCGGCCGTGTAGAGCCCTAACTCGATGAGCTGGGCGGCAAGCAAGTCGGTCACGCGCGTCGGCCACTCGATATCGCAGATTGCGGTGATGGCACGGCTGAGCACCTCGAGCGATGTGCCACCGTAGGGGTTGGAGGAATGCCCGCCCTCACTCTTCGTCTTGAGCACGATATCGGCATAGCCCTTCTCCGCGAGGTCGGCATGCATAAGCCAGCCCTCGCCCGCACCGTACTCGACAGCCGGAACGATGCGGTAGTCGCCCTCGTCGATCAGGTACTCAAGCTCAATGCCGCGCTCCTCGAGCGCGCGGCCGATGGCGCCTGCACCGTACTGCGTTGTCTCCTCGTCCTGGCCAAAGGCCAGGAGCAGCGTGCGCTCGTGCTGCCAGCCGTGCGCCAGCGCATACTCGACCGCCTCGAGAATGCCTGCGACCTGGTCCTTCATGTCGATCGCGCCGCGGCCCCAGATGTAGATGTCGTCCACGTGCCCGCTAAAGGGGGCGTGCGTCCAGTCGGCCTCGGTACCCGGCACCACGGGAACCACATCCATGTGGCCCATGAGCATAACGGGCTTAAGAGCCGGATCGCTGCCGCCAAGCGTCACCAACAGCGAGTGGTCGATCAGCTCGACCTCGCCCGCCGCAAACACGCGCGGCCAGGCCTGCCGCATATAGGCGCACAGGTCGTCGAAGGGCTGCCAGTCCACCGCTCCGGCATCCATGCTCGAGATGGTCGGAAACGACAGCACGCGGCCCAAGCGCTCGCACGCGGCTGCCTCGTCTATATCGGCAAAATCGTCCTCATGCGCAAAGAAGCGCCAAACCTCGGCCATGACATCCTTTCGATTGTGACGACAAAGGCCGCCCCACGGGAGCGGCCCTGCAACGCAAGCGCTTGCGGTCGGTTATTTGTCCTCGAGATAACGAGAGAGGAACTCGCGAGTGCGCTGGTGTTTGGGGTTGCCGAAGAGCTCGGCCGGCGCGGCGTCCTCGAGCACCACGCCCTTGTCCATAAAGACCACGCGGTCGGACACGGTTCGGGCAAAGGCCATCTCGTGCGTGACGACGACCATGGTCATGCCGTCGGCCGCGAGCTTGCGCATGACCTCGAGCACCTCGCCCACGATCTCGGGGTCGAGTGCGGAGGTCGGCTCGTCGAACAGCATGATCTGCGGATTCATGCACAGGGCGCGCGCGATGGCCACGCGCTGCTTTTGGCCACCGGACAGGCGACCCACGGCGGCATGCGCAAACTTTTCGAGCCCCACGCTCGTCAAATGCTCCATCGCGACCTTCTCGGCCTCGGCCTTGCTCATCTTTTTGAGCGTGACGGGCGCAAGCGTGCAGTTGTCGAGCACGTCCATGTTGTTGAACAGGTTAAAGCCCTGGAACACCATGCCGATGTCCTCGCGGAGTTTATTGATATTGCAGCGCTCGGCCGTGAGGTCCTGGCCGTGGAACCAGATGTGGCCCGCGTCCGGGGTCTCGAGCAGGTTGAGGCAGCGCAGGAAGGTCGACTTGCCCGAGCCCGAGGCGCCGATAATGGTAACGACCTCGCCGGGGTTAACGGACAGGTCGATGCCCTTGAGCACCTCGAGCGAGCCGAAGCTCTTGCGCAGGCCCTCGACGCGGATGAGCGGCTCATTGGTCTGTGCGGCGGCCGCGGTGCCGGTAGTGGCGATATCTGCCATGATGATTCTCCTCGTCTTGAGCCTAGTTGGAGCTGGGCAGCGTTGCCGGGGCCTCGGCGCCGAGCTTTTTGCCAAAGGCCTCGAGCAGGCGGCTCGCCACGAGCGTCAGGATCAGGTAGACCACGAGCGCCACGCAGTAGACTTCCATCTGGCGGTAGTACACGCCGGCGACGGTGGTGGTGGCGTACATGAGGTCGAACACGCCGATGACCGAGAGCACCGACGAGTCCTTGATGTTGATGATGAGCTCGTTGGTGAGTGCGGGGATTGCGTTTTTAATACCCTGGGGGAACACGACCTTGCGCATGGCCTGCCACTGCGACAGGCCCAGCGAGCGCGCCGCCTCGGCCTGGCCGGGATCGATGGACTCGATGCCGCCGCGCAGGACCTCCATCATGTAGGCGGTGGAGTTGAGCGAGATGGTGACGAGACCGGCGGTGAAGGTACTCCAAATCTGGTTGGCCTGGGCGGTCTCGAAGCCCATGCCGCGCAAAACGGTGAAGCCCGCGTAATAGATGAGCAGGCCCTGGACCATCATGGGCGTGCCGCGCACGATGGTAGAGTAGACGGTCGCAAAGCCGCGGCCGATGCTCTTAAAGAAGCGCGTGAGATCGTTATCCACGCGGTCGAACGTCTGAATGCGCAGGAACACAAAGAGCAGCGCCAGGAAAAAGGCGATGACGGTACCAAGGGTCGCAAGTGCGATGGTGATCTCGATACCGCGGATAAAGAAGTCCCCGCTCTTGTAGGTCATGTAGACCAGGCTCGACAAAAAGTCGCTGGGGTTGGAGTCTGAGACAATGCTCACCTGCACCAGATCGATAAACGACATGACGCAACGGTCGACAAAGAAGATCGCCGCGATGGCAACCACGACGTAGCTGCCTAAGCGTGCGCCACGACGAAAACGCTCGGAAGCAAACGGCGACGTTTCGCGATAGTCGTTCCAGTGCATGAGCTTGGTGACCAGCGCCGCCGCCGACACGACGAGCCAGGCCCAAAGAATCACCCAAAGGCAGTCCTGGAAGATTCCGGTGGGCGCCAAGAAGCTCAGCGGCGTGGGGTTACGTTGGCTAAACGCCAGGCCGAGCGCCGCGATAACACTCGTGCCCAGATATACATAGCGATGGTCGGCCTTGATAAAGGAGGCCAGACGATTGATGGTTTTCATGCTGCCTCCCTATGCCGGCTGACGATCGAGGCACGCGTCCCACATCTGGTCGCGCTCCTCTTGGCTAATGCCCTTGAGCGTCTTATTGATAAGTTTGAGCAGTTTGTCCGAGCCCTTGCGGCAGCCGACGTTTGACGTGACCTCCTGCTTAAAGCCCTCGCCCTCCGCAAAGCGAATGGGCACGATGCCCGGGTTTTGGGCCATATAGCCCTTCTCGTTTTCGGTGTTGTAGGTCACGGCGTCGCAGGTGCCCTGCAGCAGGTTCGAAAACACCGTGGGCACCGAATCGACCGGATTCTTGTGAACGACGCCCGGGATCTCGTCGATGACGGTGTCGAGCATCGTGTCCTTTTGGCCGAGCACCGTGGCGCCGCTAAAGTCGCTGAGCTTGGTCGCGCTTTGGTAGGGCGAGCCCTCTTTTACGAACAGGCCAAAGTAGCCGATAAAGTACGGATCGGAAAAGCCGACGGACTCCTCGCGCTCGGGCGTGGTGCTCATGCCGGCAATAATGAGGTCGATCTGGCCGTTGTTGAGCGAATCGATGAGGCCCGAGAAGCTCTGCTTGACGGCAACGGGCTCGCCGCCAAGGGCCTTGCAGACGATCTTTGCGATCTGAACATCGTAGCCATCGGCGTAAGCGCCCTGCACGTTGTCGATGGGGATGGTGTACTCACTGGCTTCGGAAACCTGCCAGTTGTACGGGGCGTAGGCCGCCTCCATGCCAATGCGGATCTTATCCTTGCCGATCACGGAATCGGACAGGTCGTCGCGACCGCCGCCCGTCGTGGGCTGAACCACTTTGAGCGTGGACGGACGCTGACAGCCGGCGAGCGCGCCGGCGACGACGGAAGCGCTCGCAGCGAGAGCGCTACCCAAAAAGATGCGACGGCTGCATACCGGCTGGGTCTGCATGCCGCGCTGTTGGGGAGAATGCATAATCTGCCTTCCCTGTTGAATCGTATGCTGACGACTTAACAGGATACCGCTCAGCGCTACCTCCAGCAAATGCATATATAAATGCATATATACAAATTTACGAACTGAAAACGATTGGTAGTCGTTGGGGACGTTCTTAAACGACTAGTCAAACAAGAACGTCCCCAACGACCAGGCATGAAATAGGCAAGGCATAGACCTTCTGGTCATGCCTTGCCTTTTGAATGACAAATTGTCGCTCTGGG
>URGY01000107.1 GCA_900547505.1 uncultured Collinsella sp. | reverse complement strand
CCACTCCACCCACCATATATTGCAAAACACCCCCAAGCATATGTTCGAAAACACAATATGTTGTGTTTACAGCAACGGCGGGATGCCACCTGTGGCACCCCGCCGTTCAACCTCAACCTTCAAGTTGACCTTGAGGCGATTTTTGCGTCCCTTTACATGCCGTTCACATCGCCCCCAAACTCCCCCACCCAAGGCACATTCGGCCCACCACCGCGACGACAAGTGGCGAAAAATGGGACGGGCCCCAGATTGCCCATGCGCACGCAAAAGCACGCCGCGGCAATCTGGGGCCCGTCCCCAAATACCTATAAATATGCAGGCCAGCGATGTGTTAACGATGTGCCAGCGGGTGCGCCGCCAGATAGACCTCGGTCAGTTGCGTACGATCGACATGCGTGTAGACCTGCGTGGTCGATATATCGGCATGCCCCAAGATCTCCTGTAGCACACGGAGGTCTGCGCCGCCCGCAAGCATATGGGTGGCAAAGGAGTGGCGCAAGGTATGGGGATGGAGCCCCACCAGCCCCACCTGACGCCCATACCGCTCGCATATCGCATGCACGGCCTGGCGCGACAGACGACGTCCGTTCTTATTTAAAAAGACCGCCGAGGTCTCGGTTCCGCGGGCATGGGCCGCCAAGTGAGAACGTCCCTCAGTTACATAGAGCGTCAGAGCTCGCGCCGCGCTTCCCACCAGTGGGGACAGGCGTTCCTTTGAGCCCTTACCGCGAACGAGTACAAAGCCATCGTCAATATGGATATCGCCCACATCGAGCCCAACCAGCTCACTCACACGCAAACCGCATCCGTAGAGCACTTCCAAGATGGCATGGTCGCGCAGTCCCATCTCGCCCTCGGGAAAGTCTTGATCGAGCAGTGCTGAGACATCCTCCACCGAAAGGTATTCCGGCAGGCGATCTGCCTTTTTGGGCAGGCGCAACGCCGCCGTCGGGTTTTGGGCCACGGCCCCATCGCGCACCAAAAAGGCATGCAGGCCCTTCACGGCAGCAAGCGCGCGCTCCACCGAGGCGTCGGAATAGCCTCCGTCGCGGCGATCGGCAACAAAGTCCTCCACGACCTGACGGGTCACCTCTTCAAAAGACACAATGCCCGCCCGCTCCAGATAGGCGCAGTACGTCGTCAGGTCACGACGGTAGGCCGCAATCGTATTGCGCGCCAAACCCCGCTCGACCGCAAGGTAATCGAGATACTCCCCCGCCACCACAGCGAGCGACGAGGGAGTAGCTTCGGTATGTTCTTGGTTCTCCGGCACCCTTAGTCCGTAGCGAGGTTCTTGGGCGTCACCTGCAGACGGTCGACACCCTCGTGCTGGCCGATCGAGGCGCGCACGAACTCACGGAACAGCGGCTGCGGGTTGGTCGGACGGCTCTTGAACTCGGGATGAGCCTGGGTGGCCACATACCACGGATGTACGTCGCGCGGCAGCTCGACCATCTCGACCAGGCGCTCGTCGGGCGACAGACCCGAGATAACCAAACCGGCGTCCTCGAGCTGGTCGCGGAAGGCGTTGTTAAACTCAAAGCGGTGACGGTGACGCTCGTAGACAAGCTCCTCGCCATATGCCTCGCGAGCGAGGGTATCGGCGGCGAGCTTGCACGGATAGGCGCCCAGGCGCATGGTGCCGCCCTTCTCGGTCACGTCCTCCTGCGAGCTCATCAGATCGATGACGCTATACGGACCGTCCGGATCAAACTCGGAGGAGCTGGCACCGGCAAGGCCAACGACATTGCGGGCGAACTCGCACACGGCGACCTGCATACCCAGGCAAATGCCCAGATATGGAATCTTGTGCTCACGGGCAAACTCGGCCGCGAGGATTTTGCCCTCCAGGGCGCGCTTGCCAAAGCCGCCGGGAACCAGGATGCCCGAAGCGTCGCCCAGAACCTCGGAGACATTCTGTTCGTCGAGGCTCTCGCCGTCGACCAGCTGGACGTCCACATGGCGATCGTAGAAGACGCCCGCATGGTGCAGGGCCTCGATAACCGACAGGTACGCATCGGGCAGCTGCGTGTACTTACCCACGACGGCGATCTTCACCTTGTCGGCGTGATGGTTGGCGTGATTCTGTTTGCGCAGGAACTCGTTCCACTCGCTCATGTCGCGCTCACGCGGATCCAGACCCAGGCGCTCGCAAATGCGCAGGTCAAAATCCTGCTCGGCAAGCAGCTGCGGAACATCGTAAATGCTCGCGCAGTCCTCGTTGGTAAAGACACAATCGGTGTCGACGTCGCAGAAGCTTGCGATCTTTCCGCGGATAGCGTCATCGATATGGTGGTCGGAGCGCAGCACGATGATATCGGGCTGGATGCCAAAGCTGCGGAGCTCCTTGACGGAATGCTGCGTGGGCTTGGTCTTAACCTCGTGGGCGGCGGCGATATAGGGAACGAGCGACACGTGAATGTAGCAGACGTTCTCGGGGCCGGCCTCCTTGCGGTACTGGCGGATGGCCTCGACAAACGGCTGCGACTCGATGTCGCCGATCGTGCCGCCCAGCTCGGTGATGACTACATCGGAGCCGGTCTGCTCCTCGATGCGGCGGAACTTGTCCTTAATAGCATTGGTGACGTGGGGAATCACCTGCACGGTACCGCCCAAAAAGTCGCCGCGACGCTCGCGGGCGATCAAGCTCTTATAGATCGCGCCGGTCGTAAAGTTGGAATCGCGGGTCAGGTTCTCATCAATAAAGCGCTCGTAATGACCCAGGTCCAGGTCGGACTCGTAACCATCCTCGGTAACGAAGACCTCACCATGCTGGAAGGGGCTCATGGTACCGGGGTCGACGTTCAGATACGGGTCGGCTTTCTGCATCGTTACTTTGTAGCCACGCGACTTGAGCAGACGGCCCAGCGAGGCCGCGGTGATACCCTTGCCCAGGGACGAAACCACGCCACCGGTTACGAACACATGCTTGGTCATATTGAGTTACCTGCACTTCCCGTAGAAGTTGTTTATCCACATCTTACGGGTCTTCATTGTAATACTCGCACCGCGAACCGTTCGCAATTTTTCTCGCGTGCGATTGCATTTCTCAATCTTGAAACAAAACGCCGCCCGGTTTCCCAGGCGGCGTCGCTATGGCAAGGGTTACATGCTGCTATCGATCAGCAGCCTCGTCCTCAAGCATTTCTTGAACGAGCATGCCGGTACGGACGCCCTCAAGATACCACTCGCCACGTTCGGTGAGGCAAATGCCATTTGCAAGCTGACCGCCGTCGTCGCTATAACGCGAGACGACATCAATCATGCCTTCGGAATCCAAGCGATCGATTGCGGCGCGGGCACGATACGGCGAAACCCCCACGCGCTCGGCAAGCGTTTTGCGCGAGAAACCATACGGCCCGCCATTGTCTTCGGTTTGCTGGTCGATCTCCATCAACACCAGCACCTCGACACGCTTCATATCGTTGACACTCGCACGACCCTTGCCCGCCATAGCAGCCTCCTCAAACCGAGCACGAGCATCTAACGCGCCGTGCGCGACCGACACACCTCACGATGGCAGGTAATATCCATCATGCGGCATCCCGCTAAGGATGAAACAGTTACGGTTATTGTATACCGCTCAAATTGTTTCTAGGCAGGTAAACAGCTATTTTTCGCCGAAATAGGCGCTTTATTGATCAAAAAGCCGTACCGGGCGCTAACCCGATACGGCCAAAATGCAATGCAATTACCGCGGTGCTTCAAACTTAGCGATGGAAGAAACCGCGGCGCTCAAACTTGGGCTCGCAGCACACGTTGATACCCAGTTTGCGCAGTACCGTCTCGTCCGTCGGCGAGATAATCACGCTAAAGAAGGCATCGCAACCGCGCAGCTGCTCCAGGCCCGAAAGGACGCGAGCGGCCGTCTCACTCGTGGCCGAGGTGATCGACAGCGCCATAAGCGTCTCGTCGGTGTGGAGGCGCGGGTTTTTGCTGCCCAGGAAATGCGTCTTGAGCTTGCTGATGGGCTCGATCGCCTCATCGCTAATGACCTCGAGCTCAAGGTCGACGCCCGAGACATGCTTAAGTGCATTCATGATGAGCGAGCTCGCAGCGCCCAGGCGCGTGGAAGTCTTGCCGGTCACCACGGAGCCATCGGGCATAACCATGGCACCCACGGGACCACCCGTCAGCTGCTCCCTGGTGAGGGCCGCCGAGCGCGCCGGTGAGTAGTTCTTATCGATGCCGGCTTTCTTCATAATGATCTTGAGACGGTCGACTTGCTCATCGCCCACGCCGGTACGGCGCACATTTTCGACCGCGGTAAAGTAGCGGCGGACGATCTCCATCTTGGAAGCGTCGCGGCAGGCATCGTCATCGGTGATGGCAAAGCCGACCATATTGACGCCCATGTCCGTAGGGCTCTGGTAGGGGCTCTTGCCCAGGATCTTTTCCATCAGGGCACGGACTACCGGGAAGGCCTCGACGTCGCGGTTGTAGTTGACCGTGGTCTTGTTGTAGGCCTCAAGGTGGAACGAATCGATGATATTGGCATCGTCGAGGTCAGCCGTGGCGGCCTCGTAGGCAATATTGACCGGATGCGTCAGAGGAAGATTCCAGACCGGGAAGGTCTCAAACTTGGCATAGCCGGCGGCGGTACCGTGCTTATGCTCGTGATACAGCTGCGAGAGGCAAGTGGCGAGCTTGCCCGAGCCGGGGCCGGGTGCCGTCACGACAACGAGCGGACGCGTGGTCTCGACAAACTCGTTCTTGCCGTAGCCATCGTCGGACACGATCAGATCGACATCGTGCGGATACCCCTCGATGGGATAGTGCAGCTTGGCGGGAATACCGAGCGCGTTCAGGCGGTTGCGGAACACATCGGCAGCGGGCTGGCCGGCGTACTGGGTGATGACCACAGCCGCGACAGCAAAGCCGTTGCCGCGAAACAGGTCAACCAGGCGCAGCACATCCTCGTCATAGGTAATGCCGAGGTCACCACGAGCCTTGTTTTTCTCGATGTGGTTCGCGTTGATCGCGATGATAACCTCGACATCGTCGGCGATGCTCTTGAGCATGCGGAACTTGCTGTCCGGTTCAAAACCCGGCAGCACGCGGCTCGCATGATAGTCATCGAACAGCTTACCGCCAAACTCCAAATAGAGCTTGCCACCAAACTGCGAGATGCGCTCCTTAATGTGAGCAGCCTGCAGCTCGATATACTTCGCGTTGTCGAAACCCTGGCGCATATATGGCTCCCGTCCCGTTTCCATTTAATGTTCTAGGCGATTATAACGGAGCCCGCCCTCCCCGATACCCAGACCATCAACAGGCACCAACCAAACACGCCATCGATAAGTTGCGGTGAAATAGTTCCTGTTTAACCCCTCAAGACGGCCAAACGGGAACTATTCCACCGCAACTTCCCCTTTTTGGTTCAAACAAACCTGGCCTTTGTATCAATAATGGAAACGTCGCAGGTGGAGCATAAGTCAGCGAAAGCCCGCCAGAGCGAGCAAGGTGACGTGAAAGAGGAGGGCATAGGCCTTTTGGCCATGCCCGACGATTGAACGTCAGATTGCCGCTCTGGCGGGCTTGCAGCGTCGAGCGGTTCCGGCGTTTGGTAAAACGCCGGAACACAAGAGCGCCCCCTCCCGCGCACGGAACGGGAGGGGGCTAAAGGTAGGAGTCTACCGGTGGGTTGACCCCACCGGACAGACGATGACCAGGTGATCCTCTACAGGATCGTCAAGGTTTCCGTGGGGTACCCGTTGGGTACTTAGAGCATCACGCAGGCGACGGTCAGGATAATGGCGCAGACGACGGAGAGCGCGACGATGAGCTTAAGGGCAAACTTGAGCCAGGTCGTCCACTCGATCTTGGCCAGGGCGAGACCGCCCATGATGGCGCCGGAGGTCGGGGTGAACAGGTTCACAACGCCGATGGCAGAGGAGAAGATCATGACCATGACCTCAGGCGAGAAGCCGAGCTTAACAGCCAGCGGTCCCATGATGGGCATGGAAACGGTGGCCATACCAGAGGTCGAGGGGATCAGGAAGGACAGGCCGAAGTAGACCAGGAAGCTCATGGGAGCGAAGATCACGCCGGACAGGCCAGCCAGGGCCTTGGCTGCAGCGTCAAGGACGTAGACGTCGAGGCCGGTGTTAGCCATGAGAACGGAGATACCGCTGTCTCTTATACACATCTCCGAGCCCACGAGACTACGCTGCATCTCG
>URGY01000106.1 GCA_900547505.1 uncultured Collinsella sp. | reverse complement strand
CAATACGACGGCTTGCCCAGACGTTCGCCCAGGACTTGCACCAACTTGAGTGCCACGCCGGCACCGGCAAGCTCACGCGAAGGACCATCGTCATCGAGCTTAGGGTCGGTCAGGGGTACGCCCTGCGGCACCTGATCGGAGGGCTCGTGATGGTCCGTGACCACCAAATCGATCCCCAGGCTCTTCAGATAGGAAACCTCTTCCTTGGCGGCAATGCCGTTATCGACGGTCACGATCAGCTGGGGGCGAGCGAGCTCGTTAACGCGGTCGAGCGCCGCGCGCGAAAGACCGTAGCCCTCATCAAAGCGATGCGGAATAAACGGCGTGACATCGGCGCCAAACGTGCGCAGCGCCTCGGTCAACAGGCAGGTCGACGTAATACCGTCAACGTCAAAATCGCCAAAGACTGCAATGTGCTCGTGGTTGCGAATAGCACGCTCGACGCGGTCGGCAACGACCGACATGCCCGGGATAATGAGTGGGTCGGCCCAGTCGCGATCGAGCGAAGGCGTCAAAAACAATTGGCCCTCTTTGATTGAGCCAATGCCGTGCGCGACCATAATGCGCGCCACCAGCCCGGGAATGCCCAGACCAGCCGAAAGCTCCTTTTCGAGCTCGGGGTTTTGCTGAGCGACCGCCCAGCGATGCGTCGTCTTAAGCGATGACATAGGCACCCACCCCCGATAGGGGCAGGTCGCCGCGATACCTCTCACGGTTCATAGCGATGAGTCCTCTGTGTATGCCCGCTTCGGCAGGCAGATCTGTTGAACGGATTTATTATACCGTGCGGCGCGGACGCAAATCGCCGCAGCATGCCGCGGTTTCGGTAAACGATGCCGTTAATAGCCTCGAAATAATCGAGCGTTTCAGCCGCACGGACGCATACGAGCGTCTAGCATATCCATACAAACGAGTTCGCGGATAAAGGGAGTCACGGGACATATGAAGCAATGGGCTGGACTGGGAAAGTTCCTCGCGGGGCATATGCAGATCATCGTTCCGATTTGCGTGGCGCTCGGCGTGCTCTTTCCCCAGCAGATCGGCGTGCTCAAGCCCATTGTTCCCGCCCTCTTCGCCTTTATGACGTTTCAGGGCGCGCTCAGCAACACCTTTCACCAGGTAGCCGAGGTGTTCCACCGTCCGCTGCACCTGATTCTGGCGCTGCTGGTCTCGGCAGTGCTTATTCCCATCGCGGCGTATGCCATAGGGTCACTCTTCTTTGGCTCCAACCCCAACCTTGTCTGCGGCATCGTGCTCGAGTACAGCGTGCCCGTGGCCGTCACCGCTTTTATGTGGATCAGCATGTTCGGCGGCAACGGCCCGCTCGCGCTCACCATCATCCTGACGTCCTCGGTTATCTCCCCTGTGACGATTCCGCTCACGCTTAAGCTCTTGCTGGGTGCCACCGTCTCGATCGATGTGCCGAGCATGATGCAAGACATGGCCTTTATGATCGCCATCCCCGCCGTGCTCGGCATCATGATCAACGAGCTCACGCGTGGATGGGGACACGAGAAGCTCTCCCCCGCGCTCTCGCCCGCCTGCAAATTCATGATGATGGGCGTTATCGCCTCCAACTCCACCGCCATGAGCGAGTACGTGCTGCACATGAACGCGGTGCGCCTGGAAGTCGCCCTCTTTATTTTGACCTTCGCCATCAGCGGCTTTGTCGTCGGTTTTCTGATCGCCCGTGCGCTGCATCTGCCATATAGCGAGACGGCTACCATGTGCTTTACCTGCGGCATGCGTAACATCTCTTCGGGCGCCGTCATCGCCACGCAATACTTTCCGGGCGAAGTCGTGTTTCCCGTCATGTGTGGAACGTTGTTTCAGCAGGTGCTCGCCTCGCTTATCGGGCATCTCTTTGAGCGTCTGACCGGCGAGGAGCGCGCCGCCCAGCGCAAGCGGGTCGAGGCCGGCCGCGACGCCATGGGACGCTAGACTGTCCGCATTACGCGGGTGTTAGTCTTACTATACGAGCGTTTCCAGATGCGCACGCAGGCGCTCAGCATCGACATCGAGCGTTGTCTCGGCATTGACCTGGGCCAAACGATAGCCGACAAAGTAGGGCGAAACCACCCAACGCGGCAGCGCCTTGGCAATGGTCCGACCGCTCAGGTGATAGAAGAACAGGTTGTACGACTCTGCGCGACCACCGTGGTGCTCGTTCAGGATATAGCGCAGAGCTACCTGGATCGCATCGGCGAAGAGATCCGCCTCGGCTTGGTCTCTCGTGTCATCGCTGGCAGCGATTCCCTGCGGGGCTGAAACGTTGATCTCAAAGAACCCCATGATGGGTTCGGTTGAGATGTTGACCGAGATCCTCCCCTGTTGCCAGACATTGATGCCTTCGAAATTGGCGGAAGCCAGCGAAGTGTAGCCGTCTTCCCGCTCCAAACCCACAATCTGCATGTGCGGATGAACGAGACTACCGCCCGAGAGCGGACCCTTGTTCTTGTACATGAGCACGCTTCGATACTGCTGTGAATCGATCATCTGCTGCCAGCAACCCAGGGCAAACCGCATCACATGGTGGAGTTCATCCGGCTCATAGGTCACCAGGTCGGCATCGTGATCGGCCGACTCGATCAGCACGGTTTGACGGGTGGCGCGCAGGGTCTTGAACTTATTCTCGAGCCAAATGCAATCGCCATCACGGCGAATGATGTCGGCGAGCCCTTCTGCATCGCAAAAGGGGCACGCGGTGCCGGGACGACGGTTGTCGTCGGGCTTACCGTTCGCCTGCTGAACGTCAAATACCAGCGCCACGGGTTATACCTCCAGCGTCACGATCTTGGTGCCATGGAGCTCGGAGACGCCCAGTGCTGCCGCCACGGTATCGCGGTTGGCCGTGGAAATGCCGCCGCCGGGAAGGATGGTCAGGCGGTCTCCCGCACACTCGATAAGACGCGACAGATGCTCCAGGTTGTCCTCGATCGGCGTGCCGGCGGCACCGCCGTGCGTCAGGATGCGCGTAACGCCGCAATCGGCGAGTGTGTCGACGGCATCGAGTTGAGCCTCGGGCGAGAGCTGGTCAAACGCCATGTGGAAGGTGATGTCGATGGGCTCACGCTTGCATTCCTCGGTCGCGCAGCCCGCGGCCATCACGAGGGCGCCCAACGTAAGCTCGTCGAGCGCCCATCCGCCAGCGCAGGGCTTGCAGCAGCCAAAGACCAAGCCGTCAACGCCGGCGCTTACGGCAAGGCCCAGGTCCATCTCCATCATGCGCAGCTCGTCTTGGTTGTAATGAAAGTCACCGCCACGCGGGCGAATCATGCACATCACTCGCGCGTCATGCTCGTGAGCATAGCTGACTGTAGCGCTGATAACGCCGGCAGAAGGCGTGGTGCCACCAACGGCAAGGTTGTCGCACAGCTCGATGCGCTTTGTACCGGCATCGATAGCCGCCGGCACCCGCTCAAAGTTCTCGGCACAAAACTCATACAGCATAGATAGACCCCCAAAGACAGCAGATGTTTTCCGACGGGCATTGTCACACATCCCCATGAAGTTGCGGTGGAATAGGGACTCTTTTGGCCTCTGGAGCCCGTATTCAGTCCCTATTTCACCGCAACTTAAAAAGGGGCGCTGACTGAGATAGTCAGCGCCCCTTTTGTTAGGTGGGTTAGCCTCCGAGGTAGGCTTTGCGGACGTTGTCGTCGTGCAGGAGCTCTTGGCCGGTGCCGGTCATGGTGATCTTGCCGGTCTCGAGCACGTAACCGCGTGTGGCGATGGAAAGCGCCATCTGCGCGTTTTGCTCGACCAGAAGCACCGTGGTGCCAGCCTTGTGCAGGTCCTCGACAATCTGGAAGATCTGTTCGATCAGAATCGGCGCCAGACCCATGGAAGGTTCGTCGAGCATAAGCAGTTTGGGGTTACTCATAAGGGCGCGCCCCATAACGAGCATCTGCTGCTCGCCGCCCGAAAGGGTACCGGCGACCTGGCGACGACGTTCCTTCAGGCGCGGGAACTGCTCGTAGACGCGCTCCAAGCCCGGAGCCACCGTGGACTTGGGCTGCGTATAGGCGCCCATCTCCAGGTTCTCCTCAACCGTCATCTGCAAAAAGGCGCGACGACCCTCGGGAACCTGAGCCAGGCCCTTACCAACCAGCTTATCAGCGGGCGTATGGGTAATGTCCTCGCCCATAAACTTGATGGAGCCGGTCTTGGAGCGCAGCAGGCCCGAGACGGTCTTAAGCGTCGTGGACTTGCCAGCACCGTTGGCACCAATCAGGGCCACGATCTCGCCCTCGTTGACGTTAAAGGAGATGTCCTTGATGGCGTGGATGGCGCCGTACCAGACGTTGATATTGTAGACGGAAAGCATCGGCTCTGCCATTTAGTTCTCCCCCTTATCCTGCTTGCCCAGATACGCCTCGATAACAGCGTCGTTGTTCTGGATCTCCTCGGCCGTGCCCTTGGCGATGACCTTACCAAAGTTGAGCACGCAGATGCCCTCGCAGATGTTCATGACGAGCGACATGTCGTGCTCAATGAGCATGATGGCAATGCCAAAGGTGTCGCGAATCTTGACGATGTTCTCCATGAGCTCCGCGGTCTCGGACGGGTTCATGCCGGCGGCAGGCTCGTCGAGCAGCAGCAACTTGGGGTTGGTGGCAAGCGCGCGGACGATTTCCAGACGACGCTGAGCGCCATAAGGCAGCGATCCGGCCTGCTCGTTTGCCAGATGCTCCATATCAAAGATGGAGAGCAGCTCCATGGCACGCTCGTGAGCAGCCTTCTCGTGCTTCCAGTACGTCGGCAGGCGCAGCACGCCCTCAAAACCGGAGTAGCGCTCCTGATTGTGCAGACCGACCTTGACGTTGTCCTCCACCGTCATGGTGTTGAACAGGCGAATGTTCTGGAAGGTACGAGCAATGCCCATGCGGTTGACCTGATAGACCGACTTGCCCGAGGTGTCCTCGCCGTCGAGCAGGATGGTGCCGTGCGTGGGCTGGTACACCTTGGTGAGCAGGTTGAAGACCGTGGTCTTGCCAGCGCCGTTGGGGCCGATCAGACCGGCGATCTCGGTCTTACCGATGGTCAGGCTAAAGTCGTCGACTGCCTTAAGGCCGCCAAATTCAATGCCCAAGTGGATGCACTCGAGCGCCGGGCGCTGGCCCAGATCGCGGTCGGGAACGATGGCGCCAGAAGGATACGGAACCATCTTGCCCTTGTTGAACTCAAACTTACTGGGCATCGGCTGCCACCTCCTTCTTGGAAGCAAAGCGGTCCTTAATGCGTGCGAAGAACGCCTTGAGCTGCGGGTTGTTAGTAAAGACCATGACCAGGATCAACACGATGGCGTAGATGAGCATGCGGTAGTCCGAGAACTGACGGAGCAGCTCGGGAAGCACCGTGAGCAATGCCGCTGCGATGACGGAGCCGCGCATATTGCCCAGACCGCCCAAGACCACGAACACCAGAATCAGAATCGACGTGTTGAAGTCGAACTTGGTAGCGGAAAGTTGCGAGAAGTTACCGCCGAAGAGGGCTCCGGCAGCGCCGGCGAGAGCGGCGGAAACCACGAAGGCGATCATGCGGTACTGGGTGACGGAGATGCCCACAGACTCGGCAGCGATCTTGTTGTCGCGCACGGCAATAATGGCACGACCGGTACGGCTGCGAACCAGGTTGAGTACAATCACGAGCGCGACCATAACCAGGATGGCGCCGGCAAGGAAGGTCGAATAGGTCGACACGCCCGATGCGCCCTGCGCGCCCTTGATGATGGCGGTGCCGTCCTCGAGCAGGTGCAGGTCGTCGATCGTGGAGTTACCCGTGATGTTAAAGATCACATGCAGGCCGCGGGAATCGACGCCCACAATGAGGCAGGTGACGACCTCTTTGATAATCTCGCCAAAAGCCAGGGTCACGATGGCCAGATAGTCGCCGCTCAGGCGCAGGACCGGAATACCGATCAAGAAGCCCAAGATGGCAGCGGCGATAGCGCCGACCACAATGCTGATGATCAGACGCATCGGATCGGACGGAACGGTGCTCTCCAGCGCGACGGCAGTGACGATGCCCGTATAGGCACCCACGCTCATAAAGCCCGCGTGGCCCAGCGACAAGTCGCCCGCGATGCCGACGACGAGGTTAAGGGAGATGGCCATGACGATATAGGCCGTGATGGGAACCAGCTGACCGGCGATCATGCGCGGGATCATGTGGTTGGACCTGTCTCTTATACACATCTCCGAGCCCACGAGACTACGCTGCATCTC